>NZ_BCVS01000043.1:0-18540 GCF_001591865.1 Lacticaseibacillus pantheris DSM 15945 = JCM 12539 = NBRC 106106 | reverse complement strand
TCACCGTTCCGGGTCCACTCGTCTCCGCACCCCACGGCCCCCCCACCGGTCAGAACCACAGTTGCAGAAATTTATGAAAAGTCTGGACTACCACGAGATTCATACCAGTGCACCCAAAGTTAGATGGTGGCTACCAAGTTTGTTGAACAACTCACAACTCAAACCTGAGATGGACAAAAGCCTAACCGAAAAAATACTGTGTGCTTGTGTGACTAGTGCCACCTGTGCCAGGGACCAGATCAGAAGGATAACGTATTAATAAAGAATCGAGGTATCTTTGATTAGAGTCACCGAAGTATCTGGAACCCCCGTCCGCGAGTTCGTAACCACCCCGCCCTGGCAGTGGATTACCACGGAGTACCCACATAAGCTACAGCTCACCGAGTCGACCGGCGCTGCAGCCTAAACGCACAAAAGGGCCGGACATCCGTCCGACCCTCGTTACTGATTATGCTGTTGGTGGCTCATCATCATCTGACGATGACGATGCTGCACTACTACTTGGTGCACTCGACGCAGCACTGGAAGGTGCCGCCTCCGACGGTGCACTTGCCTCGCTACTGTCTGCCGCCACGCTTGTATCCTCAGCTGCACTACTGTGTGCCGCCTCTTCGGATTCCTGACGTGATGCTTCCTTTTGCTCCAAAGCCTTCTTTGCTTCCTCATAGGTCGCAGCCTTTTCGCTTGGGAATTCAGACTTAGTTTCTGGCATCTTACCCGTATTGAAGAGACTCAAAATCTGTTCTTCATTCAGCGTCTCGTACTTCAACAGGGCTTCAGCAATCACCTTGTGCTGTTCACGGTGTGCCTCAATGATATCGTGTGCCTGCTGGTGGGCTTCATCAATAATCCGCCGTACCTCAGCATCAATATCGTTGGCCGTCTGCCCGGAGTAACCCGCACCAGCGCCATAAGCCGCCTGCTGGCTTTCCTTCTCCAGAGCAACCGTGCCCAACTTGTCGGACATCCCGTACTTCGTCACCATGGCCCGAGCAATATCCGTTGCCTGCTCAAAGTCGTTCGAAGCACCGGTACTCTCCGTGTTAAAGATAATTTCTTCAGCCGTCCGGCCACCCATCAAGCCGACAATCTGCTCGTTGAGTTCCTTCTTGCTCAGTAAGAACTGGTCATCCTTCGGTAGCATGATGGCATAGCCACCCGCCTGCCCACGAGGGATAATCGTAACCTTCCGCACAGTCCGTGAGTCCGATAGCACCAGACCAATAATCGCGTGCCCAGCTTCGTGGTACGCAACCTGCGTGCGTTCCTTCGGCTGGATAACGCGGTCACGCTTAGCCGGCCCCGCAATTACTCGGTCCTCAGCTTCGTCCAGATCGCTGGCATCAATCTTGGTCTTCCCACGACGAGCGGCAACCAGTGCCCCTTCATTCAGCAGGTTTTCCAAATCGGCACCCACGAACCCAGGCGTCTGCTTGGCGATGGTCTTCAAATCAACGTCATCGGCAAACGGCTTGTTCTTGGCGTGCACCTTCAGGATAGCCTCGCGACCCTTAACGTCGGGCTGGCCAACCAGAATCTTACGGTCAAAACGACCAGGACGAAGCAAAGCCGGATCCAGAACGTCTGCCCGGTTCGTAGCGGCCATAACGATGACGCCCTCGTTACCAGTAAACCCGTCCATCTCGACCAGCAACTGGTTCAAAGTTTGTTCACGTTCGTCGTGACCGCCGCCCATACCAGCGCCACGCTGGCGACCAACGGCATCAATTTCATCAATAAAGATGATGGCTGGTGCCTTCTTCTTGGCCTCGTCAAAGAGGTCACGAACACGGGAAGCACCAACACCGACAAACATTTCCACGAAGTCAGAACCGGAGATGGAGAAGAACGGTACACCCGCTTCACCAGCAACGGCTTTGGCCAGTAAGGTTTTACCAGTACCTGGCGGGCCCTCGAGGAGCACACCTGATGGAATACGGGCACCCAACTTCAGAAACTTCTTGGGGTCCTTCAGGAACTCAACAACTTCAACCAGCTCCTGCTTCTCTTCCTCGGCACCAGCAACGTCAGAGAAACGTACCTTGTTGGCCGTCTTGTCCGACTGCTTTGCCCGTGACTTACCGAAGCTCATCATGCGGTTGCCACCGCCCTGTGCGCCCTGATTCATCATCATGTAGAAGATCACCATCATCAGAACCAACGGCACCACGGTAATCAACAGGCTGACCCACGCGCTAGTCTGCGACTCCTCAGCAGTTGAGTTCTTAATGTTATGCTTAGCGGCCAACGTGTCGATCTTCTTGATCGTACTATCGTTGTCAGGAATGCGGGTAGTAAATCCGGTCACCGACTGTGTCTTTGACTCCCCAAGTAAACCAGTGCTCTTTTGCTTGGTGGTCTTCGACTTACGGTACTCACCACTGACCTTGTAAACCCCGCCGCTTGGCTGAATGGAGAATTCCTTCACCTTGTTCGTTTTCAGCGCGGTCACAAACTGACTCGTCGTCAGTGACTTTGTGGTACCCCCGCTGTCGCCACGCATATAGTATCCGAATCCCGCAACCAGCAGCAAGAATAACACGATGTACGTGAGTGTGCTGCTGAACAGGCCGGTCTTATTATTTTTCATGCACAACCTCCAGCAAAAACTTCATTAAAAAGCTAATTCAAAGCTATATACGAGAATACCACACAATGCATGGCACTGCCCATCATTACTTATATACTTCTGGTTTTAGTACGCCAACATACGGTAGGTTCCGGTACAGTCCCTTGTAGTCCAAGCCGTAGCCCACTAAGAACTCGCCCGGCACCGTTTCCCCGACATAATCGGCCTGCACATCCACCGTACGGCCCGCCGGTTTATCCAGTAGCGCCACGATTTTAACTGAGCGTGCACCGCGATGCGCAAACAAAGCTTTCAGGGCTTTGAGTGTCGTACCCGTATCCACGATGTCCTCGACAATCAGAACGTCGCGTCCCTTGACGCTGGTATCCAAATCCTTATCAATTCGGACATCCCCCGTCGACTCGGTACCACCGTAATAGCTGGAAACATCCATAAAGTCAATTTCCAAATAATCGTCGTACGCGCGGATAAAGTCGGTCATGAAGACAACCGCGCCCTTCAAAACGCAGACACACAGCGGCTTAGCGTCAGCATAATCATCGTGGACGGTTGCCGCTAACCGGCGTACCGTTGCGTCAATGTCTTGTGCTGAATACAAAACTTTCAATATATCAGAATTCATCCCTGTTATTACCCCCGTCGTCCGGTCGGAAAACTAACTGTGCCTTGATTTTAGCAGTTTGCTCGCCCGTAAACAATTGCCCCGGGCGGGCATTTTCAGCCCACAAAACCTGATGGCCGGAAGCAGCCACCCATAGTTGGTCGCGGTCAGTGCCCGGCACGTGCATGTTGGTGAGAAAACGGCCTAGCTTTTGGTGCTCGCCGTGGGCCAACTGCAACCAATCGCCTGGTTGCCGGTGCCGGATGGTCACTGGTAGCTGCCAAACCATGGGCGCGGACATTACCCGGTAACCATTGGGCACATTGTCACTGGCCAGCAGCCACACGCCGCCCGCTCCGCTTGCCGGTGCATTCAGGCCACCAAGAGTACAAGTGGAGTCCGCCACGACCACGGGTGAACGCAGGCGCACGTGCCGACGTTGAATGTATAAGGCCTGTGCCGCACTCAAAGCCACGATTCGCTCACGCCCATCGTTAACGTTAAGGGCGGAATAAACCGCCAGTACCTGCCGATGACTAACTGCCGGGTGCCACTGGGATAAAAGGTGTTGTAATAATAGTTTTTGAACAGCTGTGGACTCATTCTGGACATCTTGCCAGGTAAACTCATCAGACTTTAGTCTGACTTTTCCTGACAAATGACGTAATGTCACATCGGCGAGCGTCTGCAAGCCCGTTAATTCCTCGGCAAAGCGTGCGAGGTGCTGTTCAGTATCGGGCCAACGTGAACTCAGGGTTGGCAAAACTTCGTGCCGTAAAAAGTTGCGGTCGTACGCGGTATCGTCGTTACTTTGATCGTGTACGTAGGGGACGCCTGTGCGATCGCAATAATCCTGGAGGCTTTGCTTCGGCACCCCCAAAAGCGGCCGCACCACCCGTAGCCCCCGTTGTTCGGTATCAGCGTGGATGCCAGTCGCACCAGCGACGCTACCTGCCCGTGCCAACCGAAACAGGACGGTTTCCGCCTGATCCCCCAGATTGTGGGCCGTCATCAACACGTCGTAGTGCTCCCGCTGGGCCAGCTGGGTAAAGACGGCGTAACGAAACTGACGGGCCGCTGCTTCAACACCACTGCGGGGATGCTCGTCCCGGGGCCAGTCAACAACACGACAAGTGACACCCAGTCGTTCAGCATAGTCACGCACCAACTGGGCCTCCTGATCCGCTACATCGCGCAGTTGGTGGTTAACGTGCACGACCCCGAGTTCCAAATTCGTGGTACCAGCACTGCCAGCTAGCAACGTCAGTAGAGCCATCGAATCGGATCCACCAGACACCGCAATCAGGACCCGTGTTTCAGCCGGCAACGCGTATTCAGCTAATATCCGCTCCATTCCCGCCGGACTCAGTTCCACCATCGAATACCCCCTTTGCAAAACAAAGGCCCGACTGCGTCAACCGCACTAAGGGTTGCAACAATCAGACCTATCATTACCATCTCGAGCCAACGGAACTAGCTCCGACGACCGCCGCGACCGCCACGCTTACCCTCGGTGTTATGCCGAATGGTGGACAGACGCTGCTCGCTTTCCTTCAAAAAGTCGGACAGCAGGTCGTCAAAGCCTTCCTTGCCACCGTGCTCCTTGCGGTTTGCCGGGCGGGCACTGCGCCCGGCCGCGTTGTGCCCACCGTTACGGGGCGCACCGTGACCAGTGTGTGGCCGCGCGCTATCAGTACGACCAGCGTGACCATGATCTGTACGCTGGTCGCCGTGGTGCTCCGCTTCCTTCTTGATGGTATCGGCGTGTTCTGTCGCCAGCGCTTCATTACCGCTGGCCTTACGAATTGACAGGCCAACCTTGCTACCATCGACGGACAGCACGACCACGTTCACTGCATCGCCGACGCTCACAAAGTCATGAACATCCTGGACAAAGGCATCCGCTACTTCGGAAATGTGCACCAGCCCTGTTTGACCATCGCCAAGATCAACGAACGCCCCAAACTTGGTAATTCCAGTGACCTTACCGCTTAATTGTGCACCAACTGCAACTGACATAAAAAATAATTTCCTCCTCGGAATAACCCGTTTTACTTATCGCCCGGAATGCTGTCATCGCTGTCCGGAATGTTAAAAATGGTTTCGCCCGACTTCGACATGTAGTACTTGGCCCGAATCAACTTTTCTAGGTAATCGGCGTTGTTTAGTTCGTTCACCTGAATTTGTAGATTCTTTTGCTTGGTGGTCACCTTGTGTAACTGCTTTTTGGCCGTGGCCACGCGTGCGGTCGCCTGTACTTGTGCTTGGTGTACGCGCCAAAGTTGGACGCCACCGCCCACCAGCACGAGAACCAGAACCGCCACTAAAATAACACGACGCCGCCGGTGAATCTGCCGACGCCGGTTACGCGCTGCTTGCTGGTCACGTTCAACCTGCTGCGCACGCGTATACGCATTATCCAAATGGCTAATCTGGGCCTTGGCCATCGCGGTTTCCTCCCCACAACTGTACTATCATACTAATCATCTACATCATGCTTCGATGACTTGAGTATAACAAATCTGGCGGTCAAGCGCACCGCTAGTTTGTCGACGATTGTTGGTCAATAACCGTGTACATGCTCTCCGCATCGTTTTTCTTAGTGGTGTCAACCAGTTCATCCACACGCACAACCAACGTCTTGTTACCAAAGCCAATGGTTAACGTGTCGCCTACCGCCACGTCGGTGCTGGACTTGGCCACGCGGTCGTTCACCTGAATGCGCCCCTTATCGGCAATTTCCTTTGCAACCGTCCGCCGCTTGATGATGCGCGACACCTTTAAAAATTTATCTAATCGCATATTATTCCCCTTTACGTAAATGCTTCGTCATGCGTAAAATCCGTGCGCCCACGGGGAGTGCTAGCACCTCGCGCCGGGTAAACAGTCCCGTCCACGCTGCCAGCGCTACCGCTACAATAAGGCCCACTATGGCCCAAAGGATTGCCCAAATAACAGCGCTTACGCGACCCACGGTACCGGTCAACGTCACGCCCGTCCAAACAACGGCGCCCATGCCCGCGGCCACGACCAGCAGTCGCCAGCCAAAGCCGCCGGACCAAATACGCCGGCGAATCAGCGGATCCAGGGCTAGGTAAATGACCATCATGGTCACGCCCAATCCTAGTACCGTCGCCCAGGAGGCCCCGGCAGTCTGCCAATGGTGCACAAAGTAGCTGTTAACTAACGCTTTGACCAGTACACCCGCAAGAATTGCGATTGTGGGCACCCGCACCAAATCCTGACTCTGTAAGATGCTGGCACAGGCATTAATCGCCGCAGTCACCGCAATAATGAGCATGTAGACCTGCAACACCAACGTGCCATCCGTGTCACCGAATAACCCCCGATTTAACAACGGCATTTCGGCACATAGTCCCACCGTCGCCAGCAAAGAAACGGCAACGCTGAGGTGCACCAGCACGGTTCCCGTACGGGTAAAGGTGTGGTCAGCGTGTTGTTGATGTGCCCCACTTAACGGTGGCAGCAGGCTTTGCGTCAGCGCGGTCGCCACGACCAACCCCAACTGTACCATGGGCTGACCGCGGTCATAAATTCCCTTCAGGTTTTCGGCCGCGCTCATCGTCATTCCGGATTCCACCAGCGACTTTGCCACCGTAAAACTGTCAACGAGTTGCAAAATCAATAGGATGGCGGCGTACAGGACCAACGCACCGCCCTCGCTAAAGGTCTGCCACATTAGGTGTGACCACGACGGTACCTGCGTCCGCGCCTGCCCAGCCCCGAAGTCAGTCAGCCGCGGACGTTTAGCGCGTTGCCGCAACCAGCTGATGGCTAATACTGCAGCGGCGGCTAGCGCGCCCAGCACGCCACCGGTCATCGCCCAAGTACCAGTGAGGTAATGAGACCACGATGCGTGGACCGCAATGACGGCGACGGTCAGAATCACACCAACGCGCACTACCTGCTCCACCACTTGGCTCCATGCGGTTTCGGTCATGCTGTACTGGGCCTGAAAGTAGCCCCGCCCCATCGCTAACAGCGGTAACGTGAGGCCCATGCAACCGACCACACGGACCAGCGGTGCGAGTCGTGCATCGCCCATCCAACTGGCGATGATGCCCGCACCAGCAAAGCCGCCGATAAACACGACCCCGCCCCAAATGGCCAGCACTCCGGCCAGGCGCTTCAAGGTACGCTGTCGGGTAACCAGGTCCGGAGTAGTCACCGCTACTTTGGCAACGAACACCGGCCCCGCGGTTAGCGCCATGGTCATAATAATTCCGTACAACGGGTAAATCTGCTGGTAAACGTAGAACCCCGTATTGCCGACTAGGTTTTGGTACGGCACGCGGTACACCGCACTGAGTAATTTGGCAATTAATCCCGCCACGCTGAGAATCCAGGCCCCCCGCATGAGGCGCTTACTGTGCGCGGCGTTCATTTGACCGTCCTCATGTCGGCCAGTTTGGTCACGAAGCCCTCCAGTTCGGTCAGCCAGTCGTCGGTCGCCATCCCCCGAGGGATTGCCAACGTCACCACCAACCGTCCATCCGACTCTGCGACGGTGGCGCGCAGCTTAGTCGCACCTAGAGCCGCAAAGATGGGCTCGCCAGCAAGCTGTTCCGTGGCGACTTTGCTAATCGTCACAAAGAGTTTCTGCTCCTGCTGGTGAATCTTGTCCACCAAAGCAGCATCGGCCGTCCGCTTTAACCGGGCAATGCGTAACAGGTCAGTCACGGGCTGCGGGTAATCGCCAAAGCGGTCAATCAAATCGTCCTCAAGCTCGCGTTCCTGCTCCTCGTTTTCGGTTTCACGGACCCGCTTGTACAGCTCAACCTTCTGCCGGTTGTCCTCGATATAATCGCCGGGAAGGTACGCTTCAACGCTCAACGTCACCTCAGCGTCCGTATGCCGGTCCGCTGGTGCCTGGCCGCGCTTCCGGTCCACCGCCTCTTTAAGCATCTGGGTGTACAGATCATAGCCGACCGAATCGATAAACCCGTGCTGTTGTGCGCCCAGGAGGTTCCCGGCGCCACGAATGGATAGGTCACGCATCGCAATTTTAAAGCCACTGCCCAGCTCGGTAAAGTCGCGGATGGCTGACAAACGCTTTTCGGCGACTTCAGTCAACACCTTGTTGCGCCGGTACATAAAGTACGCGTACGCCACGCGGCTAGACCGACCAACGCGACCACGTAACTGGTAAAGTTGCGCCAGTCCGTAGTGGTCAGCGTCCTCAATGATCAGCGTGTTCACGTTTGGCATGTCGACCCCGGTTTCAATAATGGTCGTCGTGACCAAAATGTCACCCTCACCGCGCATAAAGTCGTAAATCACCGATTCCAACTGTGATTCACTCATCTGGCCGTGAGCATAGACAATCCGCGCCTCTGGGACCAGCGTCTCCAAGTCAGCAACCGTCCGTTCGATATCCTCCACGCGGTTATGCAGGTAGAACACCTGCCCCCCGCGCTCCAGTTCACGCGTAATGGCGCTTCGCACTGCGCCCGCATCCTGCTCCATCACGAAGGTCTGGATGGGGTAACGGTTCGTTGGTGGTGTCTCAATCACGGACAGGTCGCGTACCCCAAGCATCGACATGTTGAGCGTCCGCGGAATCGGCGTGGCCGTGAGCGTCAGGACGTCGATACTGGAACGTAACTGCTTGATCCGCTCCTTGTGCTTCACGCCAAAACGTTGTTCCTCATCGACAATGAGTAAACCTAAGCTCTTGTAGTGCACGTCTTTGCTTAGGAGTCGGTGCGTACCCACGACAATGTCAACGGTCCCATCCTCCAGGCCAGCGATTGTGGCCCGGTTCTGTGCGGCCGTCCGAAAACGTGACAGCATGCCGATGCTGATGGGAAAGTCGCTGAAGCGGTCGGTCATGGTATCGAAATGTTGCTGAGCCAAAATGGTGGTCGGTACCAGCAACGCAACTTGCTTACCGGCCGTGATTGCCTTGAACGCCGCCCGTAGCGCCACCTCGGTTTTACCAAAGCCGACATCCCCGACCAGCAGGCGGTCCATCGGGCGGTCCCGCTCCATATCCCGCTTGATTTCCTTCACGCTCCGAGTTTGGTCCGGTGTTTCGGGGTACGGGAATTCGGCTTCAAAGTCGCTTTGGAGGTCATCATCAGGTGGAAAGGCATACCCCTTTTCCGCCTGCCGCGCCGCGTACAGCTCAATCAGGTCATCCGCAATGTCCTCAATCTTAGCGGCAACCTTCCGTTTGGTCTTAGCCCACTCGGAGCCGCCCAGTTTGTTAACGTGCGGCTTTTTGCCCTCCGCCGAAACGTACTTTTGCACCAGGTTTAACTGGTCAACGGGGATAAACAGCTGCCCGTTATCACGATAGTTGATGGTCAGATAGTCACGGTGCACGCCGTCAACGGTGAGTGTTTGTAGTCCCTGATACTGACCAATCCCGTGGTTCACGTGCACCACGTAGTCCCCGGGTTTAAGCTCGTTATAACTCTTCAGTCGCTCGGCGTTAGCCAGGGTCTGGTGCCGCGCCTTCCGCACCCGCTTTGCGTTGAATAAATCGTGCTCGCTGATGACCACCAGGTGTTGGCTGGGTAGTTCAAAGCCGGCCTCTAAGTTGCCCACGATGACCTGTAATCGTCCCAGCAGTATTCGCTTAGGGCTGGCAATGCTAGCGTCGATTTCAAAGTCGTGCATGGTCTCGGCGGTTTTCTCCGCCCGCCGCTGGTCGTTCACCAATACCACCACGGTCTGCCCCTGCTTTGCCCAGCGGTCCGCCTCCGTTTTGAAGAGCGGCATCTGGCTAAAGAACTGTTGCACGTTACGTGTGGCCACGTTGGTGATGCTGGTCAGGCGGAGATTACCCATCCCCTTTTGGAACAGCGAAATCAGCACGTGTGGGTGCTTGTCCGCCTTCTCCAATTCGGGTAACGGTTGTAACGTGGGCATCAACTCGCCGCCAGGAACATCGCGACTTTGGCCGTCAACGCTGGTTGCGTCCGTATCCAGAAGGCGCGGGTAGTCGTCAAAAAACACCACCGCACCCGCCGGCAGGTAATCCGTGATGGTGGTTTGCTCGGGGTACAGCGCCGCAGCATAGTTAGCGAGGTTGCCATCAACAATCCCCTCGCGCAGATCGGCCACTAGCCGGCTGGCCCGTTGGACAAAGGCGGCGTTCGCATCGAGCGCATCCGCTCCGTCAGCGTGTGCTTTGGTTCCGGCAGCGCGCGCAGCGTCCGTTAGGTCAACGGCGCGCTGAATCCGGTCAGCCGTAGCGTTCAACCTTTGCTCATCGGCTAACATGTCGTTAGCCGGTGGTAGCGTCACGCTATCGACACTGTCCAAACTGCGCTGATTATCGGCGTCGAATTCGCGAATCGAATCGACCTCCGTGTCAAACAGCTCGATACGCACCGGATTATCACGGTCGAGTGGATAAACGTCAATAATGCCACCACGGATAGCAAACTGCCCGGGTGCGCTCACTAACGAGTCGCGCCGGTAACCGCTGGCCACTAACTGTGCACCCAAAGCCGCGGGGTCAACCTCGCTGTCCGGACCAATCGTTAGTCCAGCATGACGCCAGTCAGCCACCGGCGGTAAAAGTCGCCGCAATCCGGCTAACGTGGTCACAACCACACCCTGCTGGTCACTCAGCAGAAAGTTCAGCGCGCCAATACGGTCGTTCCGCTCATCAAGTGAAGTGTTGGCCGCCTCCAGGCTCAATACGTCATCAACGGCAAACTGGTACAACAAAGAAGCCGCGAGACGGTTACCTAAATCGGCAACCAATTCCTCGGCATGATTGCGGTCACTTGCAACCACTAAGAGCGGGTGACCCACCCGCGTAATTGCGGCCTCAATTAGCAGCGTTTTAGCGGATCCGGTCAACCCCGTGAGCAGGTGGCGACCATAATCTAGCTGTGGCCATAATGGTCGCAGTTCTGGCGCATCCGCAAATAGAGCGGTGAAACTAGTTTTTTCCATAGTAAAAGTCTAACCTCAGCCACGATGTCCCGTGGCGTTCAATCATGCATAGCCATCATCACGACTATGCCCCTTAATTGTATTTATTCATTAACTCGGGTAAGTCTTCCCCTTGCAGCCAGTCAAACAGCAGTGAAACGGCCAAGTCTTGCGCCTCACCAACCACAATCGCGTTGTCGCCTTTGAATGGCGTCAATACCCAATCAACAACCGTGGTTTGCGTAGGGTGGGCAATGCCAATCTTGACGCGCGCAAAGTCGTTGGTGCCGATGTTGTTAATGATGTCCTTGATGCCATTATGGCCACCGGCAGAGCCCCGCGCCCGCAGACGCAGCTTACCTACCGGCATATCCAAATCATCCTGAACCACAATGATATCCTCGGGAGCTAGCTTGTAGAAATGCATCAGTTGCTTGACGGCACGCCCCGATTCGTTCATGTAGGTTTGTGGCTCGACCAACAACACCTTCTCACCATCAATCCGTGTGCTGGCGGTAACCGCGTCATGCTCCAATTTAGTCAGGTGCACGTTCAGGTGCTGGGCTAACGAGTCCACCACCATAAAGCCCACGTTGTGTTTGGTGCCAGCATACTTTTTGCCCGGATTGCCCAGGCCGATGACCATCTTCATTACTTTTTGCCCCCATCGCTACTATCAATATTGTCGCGGTCCGTTTAAGGGCCACACGCAAAAAACGGGCAGTTTCAGCCTCCCCGCAGTCGTACCGCAATTGTACCACATACGGTCGTCGGTGTGGGTCGCTCCCAGGCCAGTACGGAGGGTGTAAATGTCGGTCTCAGCACCACAATATGTGTTCACGCGTCCCGGTAGGTATGCTATAATCGGAATCGTATTGTATAAGGTTATTTCAGAAAGGATGATACTACCGTGGCAGAAGCTGCTAAGCACCAGAAAGTTATTCTGATTGGTGACGGGGCCGTTGGTTCCAGTTACGCATTCGCAATGGTCCAGCAGGGCGTTGCACAAGAACTTGGGATTATTGATATTGTGAAGGACAAGACGAAGGGTGACGCAATTGACCTTTCCGATGCCCTCCCATACACGGCACCGAAGAAGGTTTACTCCGCTGACTACAGCGACTGCAAAGACGCAGACATCGTTGTAATCACTTCCGGTGCCCCACAGAAGCCGGGCGAAACTCGTCTGGACCTGGTTAACAAGAACTTGGGTATCATCAACGCCGTTGTTGAACCAGTTGTTGAATCAGGCTTTAACGGTATCTTCCTGGTCGTTGCCAACCCAGTTGACATCTTGACTTACGCTACTTGGAAGATTTCCGGCTTCCCTAAGGACAAGGTTATCGGTTCCGGTACTTCCCTGGACACTGCTCGTTTCCGTCAGGCTTTGGCTGATGAAGCTAAGATTGACGCACGCAACGTCCACGGCTTTATCTTGGGCGAACACGGTGACACTGAATTCGCTGCATGGAGCCACACCACTATCGGTGGTTTGACCATTGCCGAATACACGAAGGCACACCCAGAATTGACTCAGGACAAGCTGAACAAGCTGTTCGAGAGCGTTCGTGACGCTGCCTACACCATCATCAACTTGAAGGGTGCTACTTACTACGGTGTCGGTACTGCCGCTACCCGTATCACTAAGGCCATCCTGAACGACGAGAGTGCAGTATTGCCATTGTCCGTATACATGGACGGTCAGTACGGCATCAACGATGTCTTCATCGGTACGCCAGCCGTTATCGGCCGCAACGGTATCGAGCAGATTATCGAACTGCCTCTGTCCGACGACGAAGCAAAGTCCATGAAGGCTTCTTCAGACGAACTGAAGAAGATCATCGATGGTGCTTTCTCCAAGTCCGACATCAAGTTCCGTCAGTAATTTTAAACCTGACGCAGAACGTAAGGAAGTCCCCCCGAGCTGGGCTCGAGGGGGACTTTTTTGCGCGGGCTCTTAGCGCTTTAGCGCTTAGAGCCCGCCACTCGGAGGCTGTGCGCAAGCACCGCCGAGAGACTGTAGCGTGAACTGTTTTAACCGTAGCCAGACCGAGAATTGTGGCGTGTCCGGCAGGCGGCCCCCTACCTGCCTTTTTAGAGTCGCTTATGCGGCGTCTTCTTGCCTGCACAGCTCGTTTCCATAACCACGAGTACCGGGAGAGCGTTGCAACGCTTTCCACCAGCAACCTTCCAACCACCCAGCATAGTCCCCTTCAATCGGTACCCTTATACTATCCTTCCCCCGAACCCATCCCCCAATTAAACGTCAGCCCCAAGTTATTAAAGATACGTCTGCGTATTGAAATACGCGCAAAAACCGGTATACTGGAGACTGTAATATTTTTGTAACAATGGCTTTTGATAACGATTTTTGTTATCATGGTGCAAACATTTATAGTATACGTGCGTGTGGTCGCCGGCGCGGTCCGGCACACGTGGAAGGAGTTTCCCCGGTGAATTCGAAGAATAAGTTAACCATTGGCATCGCGGCCGTAGCGGTTGTGCTCGTCGGCATTTATAGCGGCGTGGCAATACACTACGGACAACGCTACCTACCGCACACCACCGTTCTGGGGGTCAAGATTAGCGGTCAGACCCAATCCGAAGCCAACCAAACACTGAAGAAGCGTTTTAGCTCCCTCAAGTACCAGATTAAGGACGGTAAGAAAACCGTCGCCACCACTAGTGGGACAAAGTTAGGGATTCGTCGGTCATTTACTAAGACCTTGTCCACTTTGGCAAAGCAACAGAACCAGTGGGCCTGGTTGGGACACGCTTTGGGTTTGAGTGGCAGTAGCGCCAAAGTTGACCCGGTCATCAACACCAAACAGTTACATGCTTACACCAAAGCACTAACCACCAAGGTAAACGCGAAGCGGAAGGCCTCCAAGGACGCCAACATGTCGTTCAACAAGTCTGGTCTCCAGGTCACCAAAGAAGTGTACGGTAACCAACTTGACGTAGATAAACTAAACCAGACGATTGTATCCGCTATTCGCGACGATCAACAGACGGTTCAGGTTAACCAAACCTACATCAAACCTGCCGTAACCACCAAATCGGACAAGTTTATTCAGGCTAAAACCAAGCTACAGCAGTTGGCTAAGGAAAGCGGCAAGGTCACCGTTGAAAACCACAGTGAGAACATCACTAAGTCTGATCTGTACCAATGGCTGGGTTACAACAATGGCGAAATCACCGTTGATGAGACGGGCGTAAAAAACTTCGTCAAGGCTATGGGTGACAAGTACGATACGAACGGCAAGGAACGGACGTTCAACTCCACCAAACGTGGTACGGTCAAAGTTCCGGGTGGTACGTACGGTTGGTCAATTCAGCAAAACGCTACCACTCAAGACGTCATCAGCCGCATTAAGGCGGGCAAAGACTTCACCGTCAAGGCCACTACGGCTGGTTCTGGCTACCACGCTGATGGGACTGATATCGGTAATACGTACGTAGAGGTAGACCTTCAAAACCAGCACGAGTACTACTACAAAGACGGCAAGTTGACGTTGGACTCCGACATTGTCTCGGGTAAGCCTAGCGCCGGGGATTCTACACCAGTGGGCGTTGACTTCGTCTGGTCGAAGCAACAAGACGCCACTTTGCGGGGAATTGGTCAAACGGGTAAGGACTACGCTACCAAGGTGAAGTACTGGATGCCGATTGACTACACCGGTGTGGGCCTCCACGACGCCTCCTGGCAGCCTAAATTCGGGGGCGACTGGTACCTATCCCACGGTAGTAACGGTTGTATCAACAACCCACCAGACTTCATGACGAAGTTGTACGCGGCCGTAGATTTGGGGACACCAGTCATCGTCTTCTAAACCCGTCACTTATCTGTAACCAAACAAATGGCGTCAACTATCGCGGTAAGCGGTAATTGGCGCCATTTTTGTGGCTATAAACAAGTTGAAGTACTACTCGCCTTCATCAACCCGCATGAGTTGCCCACTCTGGAGGTTATCGATTTCCACAACTTTGAAGTGCTTACGTTCCAATCGCTGAACAATTTCGTTCACCGTGGTTTCGTCCGTACCTGCTGGCAAAGTAAACAACGTCCGCCGCACGTATTCGCCGCGCTTAGCATCCAGCGTCAGGCAACCAGCAATGGAGGCATACTTGGAAATGATCTTGCTCATCACGGCCAGATCACCACGTTCATCCGAACTAGCAACCGTCAGCACGTATGAACCCACGCTGATGTTCCAAGCGTCGGACAGCATGTTCAGTAAAGCAGTATGTGTGAGGATACCGTAGAAGTTGGCCGATTCATCGAGTACCGCGATGTAAGGCAAATCCTTAATGTTAAAGAACACCTTGAAAAACGGCGCGCTGACCGGAATGGTCTTGGTTGCGTTCTTCAGCAGGTGGGTCACGGGCAAAGTCATGTCGCCACCCTGGCTCTTGTGGCGGTAAATATGCATTTTGTAGATATTACCACGGAAAATGGTACCCGTTTCGTCAAGGATTGGCACACACCGAAAACCGGAGTCCTCCAGTACCTTCAGGGCCTCTTCCAAAGTGACGGTTTCCTTGACGGTCGTCAAAAATTCCTTCTTACGCACTAATGACTTAATCAGCATAACAAACCTCCCGGGATCACTTGCGTTCCCTTTTTCTAAGCGAAATCTAATCGGTTTCTATCATACCATACATACCCAGGCGTAAGCACTACCGACCGGGGCAAATCTACCGACAATTAAGTTCACGCGCCTATCCGTTGCCTAGGCGTACTAAAAAACCGGCAACAAATGCTACCGGCTCGCTGGTGCTTATGTAATATGTAGAACCACAACGCTACTTTGAGGACTTGGTACTATGGGTATTGCGCCGTTTGCCGTTGCCCGTCGGGTGCATCGGCCGTAACGCAACCGACACGCCTAGGGCCTCATCGACCTGCACCATCTTATCGTCAGGTAGCGTGGCGATGCGGTCCCGCAAACGCTGCTTATCGATTGTCCTAATCTGCTCCAGCAGCACCACGGAATCGCGTTCAATACCGTCCTTGCCCCCGACTAAACCAACGTGGGTCGGCATCTTGGGTTTCGAGATGCGGCTCGTAATGGCGGCCACAATGACCGTCGGGCTGTAGTGGTTCCCAACATTATTCTGAATAATTAATACGGGACGCATTCCGCCTTGTTCTGAACCCACAACGGGCGACAAGTCAGCGAAGAAGACGTCCCCGCGCTTTACTTTTTCTGCCATACCTCACCCCAACATTAACAAAAGTGTGAGTACGCCTCCGCTTCGCAAGCGGTAAACTCGTCACAAATCTCTTCATTCAAGTTACCCATCGCCCGGTAGCCCGCAATTAACTGGGCAATCTCTTCGCCGTGCATGTTAATGAACTCATTCAACGCCTCTTGGACCGCCGTCTGCATGTCCACATCATTCAGCTCACAGTACGCCTCGATTTTTTCCTCAACCGACGCGTCCATGCTGACAGAAAGCTTATCCTGATAATCACTCATGGTGTAACTCCCCCAGTCGCTTTTTCCTCGTAACCATAACGCTAGCACAATTTACACAGAAAATCATTAGTATTTGGTGCTTTTACCATCAATTAATTACAAATTGGGGTCTAAGCACCAACCGGATTGATTGACTCCCGTGGTATTCGTTCGCTCATGGCACAGGCAATCTCGTAGTGGATGGTACCGGCATAATCGGCCACGTCCTGCAACGAAATAACGTTATTGCCATCCTGACCTACCAGTGTGACTTTGGTTCCCGCTGGGTACGCCCGTGGCATTCTGATCATCAATTGGTCCATGCAGACCCGCCCCACGATGGTACACTCCTGACCGTCGACCAGGCCGTGAAAGCCTTGCATCCGCCGGGGGTAGCCGTCAGCGTAACCGATGGGCACCGTGCCGATCCATTCATCCCCGCTAGCTCGATACGTGGCGCCGTAAGAAACTGCATCGCCAGCGTGAATCTGCTTGCACTGCACTAGTGCCGATACCACGCTCATAGCCGGTTGCAACTCGTAGGGTGTCTGCTCAATCGCCCGTCCTGAGGGGTTCAAGCCGTAAATGCCCACACCAAAGCGAATCATGTTGCCGTTGCAGGCCGCGTGCCATAGACTCGTCGCGGTGTTTGAGACGTGCACGTACCGCGGCCGCTCAGGGAATGCTGCAACCAGTTGCTTAAACTTAGCTACCTGCTCCTGGAAATAGCTGGTATCCGGATCGTCCGCCGTGGCAAAGTGGGTGAAGACGCCCTCAATTTGCAGTCCATCTAGGCCCGTAATTGTATCCAACACTGCCCGCAAATCGTCCAGATTGCGGAACCCAATGCGCCCCATCCCCGTATCCAAGGCCACGTGCACCGCGAGTGGATGATCCGCGGCGAGGTACGGCCGGGCCGACTCCAGCCACTCCGCATCAACCAGCGGCACGGCAACGTGGTTAATGGCGGCCAGTTGAACGTACTCGGGAGATACCACCCCAAGAACCAAGATTGGTTGCTCAAAACCAGCTTCACGCAGCGCCAAAGCCTCGTCCAAAATGGCAACGCAAAAGCCACGCGCCCCAGCTGCGAGCGCCACGCGGGCGACGCGCAACAAGCCGTGACCATAAGCATCAGCTTTGATGACCGCAAAAAGCTCCGTCTGGTCGTCCAGGCGTGCCACTTCGCCACTAACGTTGTGCTTGATTGCCGCCTCATCAACTAATACTCGCGTCGGACGGTGCGTACCAATTACTGTCATTAGTTCTCTTCCTCCAGTATGACCTCGGTCATAACTAAATCATCCGTGTGACTAATCGATACGTGCGCGTGGCCGCTAAACGGTCCCGAGACGTGCGGTTGCCCCTGCCCACCATCGATAATTTCAATGTCTTGCCAGCCAACTGCTCCAATCCCCGTGCCGTAAGCCTTACTGTACGATTCCTTGGCGGAAAAACGGCCAGCCAAATACTCCCAGGCCCGGCGCCCGGAGTACGCATTAAATTGACGCAACTCAGCGTCCGTCAACACTTTGGCCGCAAAGTGTGCGTTACGCTCCTGCGCGTGCTGAATCCGTGCAATCTCCGTGATGTCGACGCCTAAACCGTGAATCATGTAGTACCTCCACAAACCTGCTCAGTAATAATCTACCCCTAATTTTACCAGTTTTCCCGCAATAATAACGTGAAAACAATTCAAAGTGAGGTGAAAACACACGTATCTACCCAGGGCGCGTGTTTCATAACCAGGTAGAGGTGTCTGTAGTCTGCAAAAGCCCCAAAGCCCATGTGCGGGTACAACAACGCAAAAAGACGACCGCAATCTGCAGTCGTCCTATATACTGATGGACGCGTCTTCCTTTAAGAATCAGCGTTCACCTCAAGTCGTTCTCTAGCCAGCTGACACTCCCCGCGGCAATGGCTTGTTGAAACGAGTTCCGCCCCGCAGAAAGCGACGTATAAGCAAACCCAGT
>NZ_BCVS01000042.1:0-18610 GCF_001591865.1 Lacticaseibacillus pantheris DSM 15945 = JCM 12539 = NBRC 106106 | reverse complement strand
ACAGCCACCTTAACCGGGTGGTTATTTTTATGCAAATAAAAAGCCGGCAAAAGCCGGCCGTAAAAACTAATTATCTTTATCCAACTTTTTTTTCACGTCGTCAACGGTATCTTCAACCTTTTCCTTGGCATCGTCAAGCTTCCCCTTGACTTTCCCAAGAACGCCCTCTGCTTTTCCTTGTGCTTCTCGGGCTTTATCACCAGTAACTTTACCTTCGACTTCCTTGGCCTTACCGGAGATCTTGTCTTTAGCACTATCGACTTTACCATCTAAACTCATAGATATTACCTCCTTTATGGTGTACATACATTATCACATGTTAATTCGCTCATTTCAATATCTTTTGCTGTTATCAACTAATTAATAATTTATGGAGGTGATTACATTGTCAGCATATACGCGTCGCCATCGCGACCAGTCATACTACAACAAATACAAGCGAGACCCGATCGCCAACGCGTTCTACCAATCGCAAGTGTGGGAGCATATGTCAGCACGAGTCAAGGCCGAGTCGTATAACACGTGTGCTATCTGTGGTCATACCTATGACCAGCCAGGCAAGCTAATCACTGACCACATCGTACCGTTGCGAGTTGACAAGCGTAAGCGACTCGACCGCGACAATCTCTGGTGTCTTTGCCAGGAAGACCACTACTGGAAAACGAAATTGGAAAGCCAAGTATATCAGTCAGAATCATTAATCGAGAATCTCGACACTGCCAAGCGTTGGGATGCTAACGAATGTAAGAAGTGGGTGCTTGAACACTCTTGAATTAGATAAGGATGAAGGCGGTAGGCAAAATGCAGTATTGTTCTATTGTGCAGCATGCCATCATCGGGGTACTTTAGTGCCAGAGAAAGATATGAATCTGATTCATGTAGCCGAATAACTGATTAAAGGAGCTGTGATGGCTCCTTTTTTCATGCCCAGAATGGAGATGAGTACATGGGCAAGACTCTATATAAGACATGGCAGGAAGCAGACCACTTGGCAATGCTACAAGGCTGGGCCCATGACGGACTGACCGATGAGCAAATAGCCCACAACATTGGCATTCGTCGCACAACTCTCTACGACTGGAAGAAACGTTATCCGGACATTGCCGACGCCCTAAAACACGGCAAGGAGGTTTCAGACTACGAAGTCGAAAACGCCCTATTCAAACGTGCAATTGGAATGGTTACCGTCGATGAGGTCACGGAGCTGATTAGTCGTAACGAAGCTGCCATCAAACTGGATCGTGTTGCTTATGCGAAAAAGTACAGAGAGGAACATCCCGACACTCCATACGCATACGCTGCGCAACTTGCAAAGGCAAAAGTTCCGACGCAGGAGCTTGCGGTTACCAGGAAGACCAAGCACGAGTTGCCGCCTGACACTACGGCCCAAATATTTTGGCTCAAGAACCGGCGGCCTGACCTGTGGCGTGACCGGCGGGAGGTTGCCAACCAGGTGAGCGGGCATCTAGACGGGCCGGACATGAGCCATCTCACCACGGCCCAGCTGATGGCTATCGCCAACGCGGAAGTTGATGATGACGATGACGGTTAACGTTGCGCTTAAGCGGTACGCCCAGTATGAGCTAGCACGGCGAGATTTCTTCGAGTATGCCCATCTGATGGCGCCGAGCTTCTACCAGCGCAAGCGGGAGTACCTCATCAGCCTGTGTCGTGACCTGCAGGACTTTGTAACAGGAAAGGATAACGTGCTGGTAATCAACCTTCCACCTCGTCACGGGAAGTCCCGCACGGCCAGCATGTTTGTGGAGTGGTTGCTTGGTCGCAGTCCTAGCACCAAGGTCATGACCGGCTCATACAACGAGACACTATCGACGACCTTCTCCAAGGCGGTGCGTAACACGATTCAGGAGGTTAAGGCTGACCCGGCGATTCCTGTGTATGAGGATGTATTCCCCAAGACACACATCAAACAGGGCGACGGGGCCATGAACATGTGGGCTCTCGAAGGTGGCTACAACAACTACCTGGCCACCAGTCCAACTGGCACGGCCACTGGGTTTGGTGCTGACATTGAAATCATTGATGACCTCATCAAGAACAACGAGGAGGCCAACAACGAAACAGTCTTAGACAAGCAATGGAGCTGGTTTACTGACACCATGCTGACCCGACTCGAGACAGGCGGCAAAATCATCATCATCATGACGCGGTGGAGTTCGCTAGACCTAGCAGGCCGTGCACTAGCACAGCTACCGGGTCTAGGCTACAGCGTTAAGCACGTCAATATGAAGGCGTTGCAAGACGATGGCACCATGCTATGCGATGACGTACTGACCCGCGAGGAGTTTGATCGGCGATACAAAACGTTGTCTCCGGAGATTGCCGCAGCCAACTACCAGCAGGAGCCAATCGACCAGCAAGGCCGACTGTACAAGGGATTCAAGACGTACAACCAAGTGCCGATGGACGACGTGGGCAAACCACTATTCACCGGCATTTACTCATACACCGATACCGCGGACGAAGGCTCCGACTGGTTGGCAAGCTATGTTTTCGGCCTATACAACGGCGAGGCATACATCTTGGACGTCACATACACGCAAGCGCCAATGGAAGAGACGGAGCCGGCCGTGGCACAGATGTTTTACACCAACAAGGTCAATCAGGCCACCATCGAAAGCAACAACGGTGGTCGCGGATTTGCGCGTGAGGTGGAGAAGCTGTTGCGCGACCAAATGCACAGCAACCTCACCGTCATTCAGTGGTTCCACAATAATAAAAATAAAAACGCCCGCATTATCAGCAACGCGCCGTGGGTCATGCAGCACATCTACTTTCCAGCCAACTGGCGCGACCGCTGGCCGGACTTGTTCCATATTCTCACTCGGTACCAACGTGCCGGGAAGAATGCACATGACGACGCCCCAGACGCACTGACGGGCATTGCAGAAATGATTAACGACCAGATTACGTACAGCGACCGTCCTAGCTTGGAAGAACAAGAGGCGCAACTACGTAACATGGGATTCTAAAGGAGGCATTACACGCATGGCAGAAACCGAAGACATCAACGCGCACCTGTGGTCACTACCGGGCAGTAGCCCATTTCAGGTCACCACACCATTGCGCATGCTTGATGGCCACCGCTTCTCGTTTTACAGCAACCGGCAATTCAAGATGCCGACCGACGTGTACGAGCATGCGGCAAGTGATCCGGACGCATTGGCAGCAATCGCCACGAAGTTTATCACCGAGCATTATCACGAGCAGGTGTACCGCATCGTGGCGCTCGAGCGATATTATAGTGGTGATAACGACATCCATTACTGGTTTGCCAACAAGGCACGCAACCGGGCGGATAACCGCATTGCCAGTGCTATCACGTCGTACATCACCAACATCCGTGTTGGCTATACATTCGGCACGCCCCTGAAGTTCACATACAACGTGGACGAGGACGAGGGCAAAAACGCGGGTGAAGACCTGACCAAGGCACTAGATGCATTTAACCAGCGCAGTGATGAGCCATACCACGAGAAGATCATGAAGAAGCGACTATCCGTGACAGGCCGCGCCTATGAAATCTTGTATGTGCGGCCAGACACCAACGACCCGATGGTCAAGCCGATTGACCCGAGCAACGCTTTTGTAGTGTATGACGCGACCATCGAGCAACACAGTCTCTTTGCCGTGTACTACTACCCAGTCCGCTTTGATGGCGACGACACCTGGTACGTGACCATCTACACCGACGAGAACACCTACTACTACAAGCCGATGAGCTCACCAACGTCCGAGCTAGTCTTTGACCACGCCGAGCCACATTATTTTGACGCAGTACCAATCACTGAGTACATTAACAATGACGAGCGCATGGGTGATTGGGAGCGTGAGCTAGACGCCATCGACGCATACGACCGTAGCATTTCCGAGATGGCAAACAATCAGGAAGACTTTAGTAACTCCGTTCTGGTGCTAACCGGGGATGTCGATACGCCGACGCACAAGGACGCAAACGGAAACGTGGTCAAGGACCAACCGTCAATCGACAGGCATTCCCTCATCATGTGGCTCAAGCCACGTATTGTAGGTGGAGGCCTGTCCGGGCAAGGTACAACGGTCATCACACCAACAGCGCAGTACCTCACCAAGTCCCTGCCCGCGAACGATTGGAAGATTTACACGGACGCGCTGATGGAGTCTTTCCACAAGTACACCAACACGCCGGACGTCAACGACCAGAACTTTGCCAGTAACGCTAGCGGCGTGGCTATGTCGTACAAACTCTGGGGTAGCGACCAAGAGCGTGCGATTCAGGAGAGCTTGTACCAGCGTGGACTCATGCGGCGCATTCGATTGCTGACCGCGTACTGGCAGAAAGTGGGCGCGGTACCTGCTACCGACGACCCTAACCACATCACGCCGAAGTTCACGGCCAACCTGCCGAAGAACGACGCGGAGACTATCACCACGTTGACCGGCCTGTCCAACACCGGCGACTTTAGCAAGGAGACCATCCGCGAGATGGCAACCGGCGTCACCGGGGTAAAGCCAGCCGAGGAGGCTAACCGGGTGCGGGAAGAGCAAGACGAGGATCCGACCATCAGCTTTGCTTCGCCGTTTGACGCGCAACCTGGTCAAGGTGTTGCGGTACAACAGGACAGTAAACCTGACGATCAGCAACCGGATGACGCTAAGCCGGCAGATGACGCGGGTCAAGTACCAAGCGGCGGCAAAAAGCCAGTAGGTGGTGATGGCAATGGCGAAGCATAGTGTCAGCGCATTAGCCAAAGAGATATACGGTGCGAGTGACGACCGGGTAAAGCAACTGCAACAGCTATACACGGCCACGCAGACGCAAATCGTCCAGCTGATAGATCACTTTATCGCGGACGACCGCAACTGGACGAGTAAAGCCCCGGCCAGCGAAGTGCGCGCCTTTATGCAGCAGCTCCAAGCGCTGGCCGACAGCGCGAGCGATGATAGCGCCAAGAAGCTGATGGACGTCACCTTTAACGGCAAGCCGGTCCCGAGCACAAACGGTGACTTGCTGAATGCCAGCATCAACTACGCAATGATTAACCTAGCCCTAGCCAAACAGCGGCAGGTCAGCGACGTATATCAGTCGGTCCCTAATCAGGTGTACGACAACAAGTACAGCAAGCCAGCAAGCATTCCGAAGGGTACCGACCTAAACGCGGCTACTAAGTCTGCACCGGTGTACACGGAGGCTGAACAGAGTGACGCGCTCAAAAAGGCTAACGACGTATTAGGCCGTGTGAGCCTCGTACAGCATGGTACGACCACACACGAGAGTTTGACCACGCCAACCCACAAAACGTCGTCTACCCCACAAAATGGGGCAAATTTGCGGCGTGCAGTGAGCCCGACACCCGGAGGCCGACGATATACGCCGGCACTCACACGGCAGACGCTATTTAAAATCAAGGCCAATTACTACAAGGGCACTGACCCATACAAGGCCATCAACGAGGCCGCGTCGCAAGCCATGCTAAAGCTCAATCATTTGGTCGAGCAGGCCGTGCGTAATCATCAGAAGCCGCAGGACTACACACAACAGGTTATGAGG
Organism: Lacticaseibacillus pantheris DSM 15945 = JCM 12539 = NBRC 106106; assembly: GCF_001591865.1. Taxonomy (NCBI): domain Bacteria; kingdom Bacillati; phylum Bacillota; class Bacilli; order Lactobacillales; family Lactobacillaceae; genus Lacticaseibacillus; species Lacticaseibacillus pantheris. The sequence goes on along the minus strand of NZ_BCVS01000042.1, from coordinate 13,059 downwards.
TTGCTGACCGGCGGTGGCACCAAATCAAACGGCGACATGGGAAAGGCGGCCAGCCTGATTCGGACGCAGGCCGCGCACGTGTATACGCAGAGCAAGCTAAGCCGCTTTAGTGATAACGGCGCCACCCAATACCAAGTGGTGGCCATAGACGCAGAGAGCACATGCGACTACTGCGAGAACGATATGGACGGCACCATCTTTAACATCGATGACGCGGAGCCCGGGCTTAACTGCCCGCCTTTTCACCCAAACTGTCAATGCGACATCATCGAAGTTCCATCAGATAACTACGAGCACGCAAGCATGGTCGATTGAGGCTGTGCTTTTTATATGCCCTTAAACGCTAAAGCGGGCGTAAAAGAACAGGCGGAAATAACGGCCGACGGGCCGTAAACGGAGGTAGTAACCATGGACGAAGCAAACAACGGAGCAAACGCACAGCAGGACGCACAATCACAAGCAAATACAGCCGGTAGCACGGCCGCGTCTGGTGCCGCACAAAGCGCGGGCCAAGCAGGACAAAACAACCAGAACGCAAACAGCGCCGCAAGCGGTGCTGGTACCATCACGACCGAGCAAATGAACGAGATCATCACCGAACGGCTAGGGCGACAGCGTGAGAAGTTGCAGAAGGAATCGGACGAAACGATAGCCAAGAAGGTCAAGGAAGCCCTCGAACGGGCCAACATGACACCAGAACAGCAAGCGGCCGCTGAACAAGACGACCGCGACAAGGAACTGAATCAGCTCAAGGCAGAACTGGCACGTCGTGACCGTAAGGAACACGCCACCAGTGCCGCCCAAGCTGCCAAGATTCCCGCTGAACTGGTGCCATTCCTGACCCGAGGCACGGACGAAGAGACCGACAAGGCCATTACTGACTTCGGAAAGGCGTTTAGCTCCGCTGTCCAATCGGCCGTGGAAGAACGCATGAAGGGACATGGCACACCTGGCGTCGGCTCTCAGACATCTGGCAAAAAGCCAGATGACTTCGGAGCCCGTCTGGCTAAGGCATATGCCCCAAGGAGTGTTGAGCACTCATATTTCAGCAAGTAGACAAGGAGGAATAACGCATGAGTGAAATGCGCACATTTGGCGCAACTACGCAGATTTTGGCATTTGTGGAACCACAGGTGTCTGTCAGCGTGATTGTCGCGGCTGGTGACGTCCAAGCGAATGCACAAGGTCACAAGATTATCCCTGCTGGTACACCAGTCGGGGGTGCAGACAATGTCCTGGAGGAGGACGGCTCCAAGCAAGTAGCAGTTGCCACTGATGCAACCGCACGCGGGGTATTACTGCACGATGTTGATGTTACTAGCGGTCAGGGCAACGGGACGATGTTGATTTTCGGTTTCGTCAACCTGAACCGCATTCCGAACGTAACCATTCCGGACGCTGTCAAGACGGCATTGGACGGCAAGGTAACGTTCCTGGCTCGCAACTAGAAAGGGGCTTAACAAATGAACGGATCTATTTTTGACCTAATTCAGGCCCAAAATGTTGTGGCCTATTACCAGAATTTTCCGCAGTTAGAACCGCCATTCCTTGGGGATGAGTTGTTCCCTGCAACCCAGCAAATGGGTATGAACCTTGAATTTTTGAAGGGTGCCAACAACCAGCCTGTCGCACTGCAACCCGCGGCTTTCGACACGAAGGTCATTCCTCGGCCACGTGAAGGCTTCACAGAGTTCCGTGACAAGCTTCCATACTTCAAGGAATCAACGTACATCGACGAGGAAATTCGCCAACAGTTGATCATGGTACAGAACTCCAACAACCCGGCATACCAGGATATGGTGATTAACCACATCTTCCAAAACGCCACGCAACTGATTAGTGCTGCGGGTATTGCCCGTGAAATTTTGCGTATGGAGGCATTGACAACTGGTAAGGCGACCGTTGAAGGTAACGGCGTGTTTAAGCAGTACGACTACTTTATGCCGGATTCCAACAAGGTCACTGCCAAGAAGGCATGGGACCAAGCGGACTCCAACCCATTGGCCGACATTCGCGACGCTAAGCAGGCGATCAGCTACTCAACTGGGGCAACCATCACCCGCGCTGTAATGAATCAAGCTACGTGGAATACTCTGCTAGCCAACGAAACTATTAAGGCTACGTTGCTGTCTAGCTCTGCAAATGCGTCTGCTGCTGTGGTTCTGGACGGTCAGCTGACCACGTTCCTGCAGTCCAACACGGGCATTACCTTCGCCGTATACGACAAGGGTTACAAGGACGCGTCTAACAAGCTGCACCAGTACATTCCAGACGGCATGGTTGTCTTTCTGCCAGCCGGTAACCTTGGTAACACAGTCTTTGGTACAACTCCAGAAGAAGCTGACCTGCGTGGTTTGTCTGTCGCTAACGTTGCACTGACTGACACCGGTGTTGCGGTCACGACCATGGCCCAGCCTGATCCTGTTAGCGTTGAAACTAAGGTATCCCAACTGGTCGCACCATCCTTCCCGCTGGTCGACAGCGTATACGTACTGTCCGGCCTGATCACGCCCCCAAAAGCGTAGTGCCTGACTCCGGCACCGACGATGGTACCGGGGAATCAGGCGAGACAACGCCGCCAGCCGCTAATCCAGCAACCGGTATCAAGATGAGCCAGGCGACCGCCTCGATGAAGGTTGGCGATACTAAGCAGGTGACTGCAGTAGCTGACCCGGCTAATGCTGATGATGCAGCTAATGTTAACCAGGCAGTCAAGTATGCGTCTAGCGACGACACTATCGCAACCGTAGCCGCAGACGGCACTATTACGGCCCTTAAGGAAGGCACTGCCACTATCACGGCATCCAGTGGTAGCTTTACGGCTACGGTCAAGGTTACTATCGCGGCCGCAGCATAAGGAGGTGGCCTGAATGGCAACTGACACCCAAAATGAAGTCCTAGTTGACGTCCAAACGGCATTGGACATTGACACGGCAGACGCAGCCAAAATCAAGACGATTAGTCTATATATAAAACTGGCTTGCAAATCCGTGGCTCTAGTCACAGCCGAGACCTGGGACAACCTACCAGGTGAGCTAAGCGGGGTCGTCACCGAGATGGCCCTGGCTAAGTTCGCTAAGCGCGGCGACGAGGGTAAAACCTCCAGCGGCGAGGAAGGGCTGTCTGCCAGTTGGAATGTGGACGACTTATCACCGTACATGACCCAGCTCAAGGCGTACAAGGACGCCAAGGACAGCGGCGGCAATCTCAACGAATCGGGGATGGTGATGAGCTTTGACTAGTACACGAGACGTGTATCTGTTGGCAGCATACCAAAAGCCATCTCCGCGCAACGCACACGACACCGTGACCGGCTACAAGGTGGTGGACACCATCAACTTTGCCAAGGTCAACAACACGGGACCACAGCTCCAGAAGAGCCTGTTTGCTGGTGATGTGTACAGCGACGTGAAGACGGTGGTCGTACCTGGTCACCCCAAGGCTGACCGACTGGCCTTTGCTGATGAGTATGACCCGGATAACGAGACCGGCATTGTTTATAACGTAACTCTAATTAGACCGCACTCAAATGTGACGGCCTTTTTTGCGGTCAACACTAAGGCGACGCTACTAAAAGGTGGTGTCTAGTCATGACCAATTGGGTAGAGGTTGGCCGCAAGCTACGGCCGGTAATCCAGTACCGCACCGAAGCCAAAGGCGTGGAAAAGTTGGACGCGTACGCGAACCTGTTTGATCTCGCCGGCCTCAACGAGACTGGGCGCAAACTCCATCAGGCACGCGCTGACATTGACCGCAACCTGCAAAACCTGCTCCATCACATGGGGGCATTAGCCGTCGAAGAAGCGGTAAAGCAAGAGCGCGGCATGGTCGGTCATGGCCGGAGCGGGTACGTACCTACTGGTAATTTAATGCGGTCGATTGATCAGCACGATGACGACGGAGTGACCCAGGTCTATCCGGACGCCACCGCGTCTGATGGTGAGACCGAGTACGGCGGCTTTGTGGAGACCGGCACCCGCTGGCATCCTGAATCCACACCGTACATGGCGCAAGCAAACGCCACACTGCAAAAACGCACACAAGAAGAATTGGACGGTCTAGCGAAATTCGTGTTTGGGGGTGAGTAGATGGCCGACGAAGAGATGTTACCTAGCACTGATTTAGTGCTGGGCATTAAGCGTGCCATGGCCGAGCTAGCCAACACGGTGATGACCGCACAGGAAGTCACGCAAGCCGATAATGCGGGCTCGCAAATCGAGTATCCGCTTATCGTGGTGCAGCTTCCAATCAAAAACGACACGGCGGACTACCGCAATGCCCAGGTCGGCCGCTACACCGCGGAAGTAGACCTATACTGGCCTGCAGGTGAGCAGTTTGACCTACTGGACACGCTGGACGAGGCGGAAAACACACTCAAGCGTCTGCCGCTGTACCAGCACCCATGTATGTACGTACGCGGGACTGCCAGTCGTACCCAGCCGGTCACCGACACCACGACAGCCGTCACCTTACTACACGGAACTATTTCACTGACGTACCAAATTTACGAAATTTATCTAACAGGAGGAAAAGTTAATGGCTGATGTATCATCCGGCAACGTTGGCACGGTTCAACCTGTACTTGCCGATAAAATCATTTACTACTACAAACTCGACACTTGGCCAAAGGATCACGTGGCTAACATGCTCGGCTTGCAGGGGGCATCGTCTGGTACTAACACGCGTACCGTGACTAGTACCGCGTTGAAGCAGACCAACATCAAGACGATGGGGTCCAACACATCCCAGCGCACGGTGGCTGCTTATTTCCAAAAGAACGACGGTATTTATCAGGACATGGAGAAGGCCCAGCGCTTTGGGATCACGGTGCACTTGTACCGGGTCGACCTCAACACTGTTTCTGGTGCCAGCCCCACCCGCACGGCCGAGGTTGAGTACTCACAGTGCCTGCTTGGTGCTTTGCCCCCACAGGAAGCACTGGCCAGTATCTTTAACGCTTCTCTGGCATTTGAAGTCCAGGGCCAGCCAGTTAAGGGCGTCCTCTCCGAATCTGAATTCGAAGAAGGCGCCTTTGACTTGGGCGAAGCTCTGTACGGATTGATCGCTCCTACTAGCGCTGGTGGTGCTACTGACAGCACCTACACCAACGCCAATGCTGCCAAGCCAACTCGTGAGGAGGGCGATGACAAGTACATGAATCCAGAGCTCAACTCATCCGTGCTGAATTTTGGCACTGGGTCAAGTGCTGACACGTCTCCGGCAAGCACAGCAGCTTCATCTGCACCATCTAGCGCAGCTTCTAGTGAAGGTAAGTAATTGAATTAACGGCGTGACACGCCATCTTGATGGCAGGCGTTGGCCTGTCATCTTTTTTTATTAACCGAGGAGGTAAAGAATATGCAACTCACAATTGGCAACAAGGACTACGACGTGAAATTCACGTTTGCTAGCCTGCTGGCTTGGCGCGACTTGGCTAAACAAGACACTGACAGCAAGGGTCTGGATGATAGCGGCGTTTATGATCACCTGTTTACTGGCTTAGCAAACGACAATCCAATGGCCGCTACGCAAGTACTGTATGGCGGTTTGGCACACATGAAAACGCGGCCTAGTTTCCAGAAGGTGTTCGACGCAGTCAGCGATTTGCTGAATGACATGACTGCCGAGGAACTGTGTACCAAAATCGTCGGGGAAATTGGTGCCGCAGGTTTTTTCAAAGCCCAGCTACACCAGTGGATGACGACGCTGGAAAGCGCACGTTCGGTGGCGCAGGAAATGGGCAAGCAGATGGACGTACCGGGCAAGGATGCGACCAAGGAAGAGCTGGACAAGTACAACGAAACGATGTACCAGCTAGGCTATCAGGAGAGCACCGCGCGGACGTTATTCGACGCAATGTCAAGCAAAATCAATGGTACCGAAGCTACCTCGTCGCAGCCCGACAGCGAGCAGGAATAACCAGCATTGCCGATTTTGACCAGCTAAATCCTTACCTCCTCGACGCAATGATTGAGGGCAAAGAACGTGCTGACCTCGACGACGCTGCACGCACAGCGTCGCTGAACGGATTACTGGTGAGCCCGGTATATCTGGCTGATATGGACGACCAAGCCTCGCAGACAGTCAATAACGCTCTGCAAGATTACATGGACAAGTGGGAAGCCGAGATTAAGCACGACCACCGGGACATTAACGACCAGACCCTGCGGCAGGAAACTGCACAGGCGGACGCTTTCGCCCAGGTCTTTGCCATGCGTAAATCCTTGAAGAGAGGAGGGAAAAATTAGTGGCTATTTACGATAACGTCTTTCGATTCACCATCGATGGCAATGCAGAGAACGGGCTGCGGGCCATCTTGGGCGAGTACGAGAAGCTAAAAAATGCGACCGGCGCGGCCAACGACATGGGCCATTTTGCGGAGACCATCAAGACGTCCAGCAAGTCGGCCGAGGGTGCGGTTAGCGCCCTGCAAAATGAAGTCAAAGACCTGCCGGCCGATAAGCGGCTCAAGATTGAAGCCGCCACTAGCGAAGCCAAGAGCGGCATTAAAGACGTCAACGAGTCGGTAGACAAGCTGCCGAAGTCCAAGCAGGTAATCGTGCGGACCGAGACCACCAACGCCAAAACGGGCGTGCGGGAAGTCAAGGAATCACTCGAGAACCTACCAAACAACACCAAGGTCAAGGTATCGGCCAACACTACCGGTGCCAACGAGGCCTTGAAGGGCACACAAAAGGAACTGGCCGAGACCGGCTCTAAGGCCAAATCTACGGGTAGCATTCTGGGCGGTGCCTTTGGTGGCACGTTGATTGCTAACGGGCTATCTACGCTAGGCTCCAAACTGGTTGAAGTAACCAAGAATGGCCTTGAGCTAGCCGAGCAAGGCGAACAGACCGAACGTGTCTGGGAGAACTTGGGTGCGGGGTCCAAGGGCGCGGCTGAAATGTCGGCTCAGATGGTTGACCTTCGTGCCAAAACCGGATATGCAGCCGGTGACATCAAGAAGATGCAACAGCAATTCTATGGTCTGACCGGTAGTGTGGACAGCGCCAAGAACCTCACCGAAGCACTGGTGGGGGTTGGTGTCGCGTCCGGATTGTCCGGTGACAAGGTAGGCAAGCTAGTCCGTTCAATGGGCCGGCTATTCTCATCTGACAGCGTGACGTCCTCACAGCTTGCTCGGATAGAGACGCAAGCGCCAAAGATGGGCAGCGCACTGGCCGCGGCTGCTGGCATGAGTCAAGACGCGTTTAACAAGATGGTATCGGACGGCAAGCTCACCGGATCCGCGTTTGAAGACCTGGTTGAAAAGGTGTCCAAGCAGTCACCCGCCGCGTTTTCGGTCTTTGGCAAGACCGGACAAGGTGCCATCGCCCAGATTAAGGGTAGTTGGATCAGCGCCCAGTCTGTCTTTGGACAGAAACTAGTCGACACCCAAAAGACTGGTCTTACCGACGTCGCCAACTTTATGAAGTCTAAGGACTTCCAAGGGTTACTGGGCGACGCCGCAGAAGGCTTGGGCAAGATTGCTGACAAGATTGTTGACGTTCTCCGCTACGTCGAGAAAAATAAAGGTTCCATATCCGAAATCGCCAAGGCTACCGGCTCAATCATCACGGATCTGGCCAAGGGCGCATGGGACCTCGTAACTGATTTCTTGCACACAGTAACTGGCACCAAGACCGGCGGAATCAAGGGCGTAGCCGAAGCTATGCGAAAAATAGCGGAGCACCACTCCGAGATTGAGACCGTTGGCAAGGTGCTGATTGCTTTGTTTGCCGCGTCGAAGGTCAACAGCCTGTACAAGGACTTAGCCGGACTCGCTGGTATTAGCGGTAGTAAGGGCATTATCGGTGACCTGATTAAGCTGGGTGCTTCGGACGTATTTACTAAGGCTGGCGCATTAAAGGGGCTTAAGAACCTTGGCACAAGTGCCGGCAATCTTACTAAGGGTGTTGGTAAAGTTACGGCGACAGTAGCCATCGCTTACGATGCAGTCACTGATATTGCCGACCTCAAGAAGGCCTTTAGTAAGGGTGGCAAGATGTCCGATAAATTCACCTCGGTTGGTGAGTCCGCCGGCACGCTTATTGGCGGCGGCATTGGGGCATTCTTTGGCCCTGGTGGTGTTGCCATTGGTGCAACGATTGGTAAGGCGGCCGGCAAGTGGGCCGGTCAAGCGTCAAAGGAATTTACGGACGGCTGGAACAAGGCCGGTCGTGGCGCAAAGCCGCCTGAAGGACTGATTCCCAAGGCCGGTTACTATGCCCGCAAGGCCGGAGACGCGGTCGTAGAGTACACCAAAAACATGGGCAAGGCCGTGAAGAAGTACGGGCCAACCGTGCTCAAGGCGTTTACCGGTATCTTTGGCGGTGTTGCCACGTGGTTTCTGACTGACACCAAGGCCGGTAAGGCTGCTACCAAGTGGGCTCAAGGCTTCGTCCAAGACGTAAAAAAGAAGGGGCTCACCAAGACCATCAGTGACGACTACGACAAGCTAAGCAAGTCCGTGGCCACCACGTACAACAAGATGGCCAAGAACACGACCAACTGGTTTAACGACCACGAGAAGGCTACCAAGAAGTGGGCTAGCTCACATGCTAAGGACTGGTCCAAGGACTGGAACGGCTTCAAAGATTCGATGGGCGATAAGCTTAACGACATGAAAGATGGTGCCTCAAACTGGGGCTCCAACGTCGAGAAGTGGCGGAGCAAGTGGTCGTCATCGTTTGGAAAGAGCTGGTCAAGTCACTGGAACAGCGTCAAAAACTGGATGGGCGATTCCTTAGACAGTGCACGTGATCACGCAGGCTCATGGGGCACTAGCCTCAACAAGTGGTGGGGTTCTTTCTCCACCGGCTTTGGCAAAGGCTGGCGCTCCATGTGGTCTGGGCTTGGTGATTTCTTCAGCAGCATTTGGGACGGCATCAAGGACACCGCCAAGAGCGCGATGAATGTCTTAATTGGCATTATCAATGGTGGGATTGGTGGCATTGATACCGTCATCCACTTTTTTGGTGGCAAGAAAGAGACCATCAAGAAGATCCCTAAGCTGGCAACTGGTACTGGCTACCACTCCGGTGGCTTAGCCATGGTCAACGACCAACCGGGCCCACTGTACAAGGAACTGCTGGAAGACACGTCTACCGGGCAGCTTGGTATGGCAGAAGGTCGTAACACTGTTCTCGACCTCAAGCCTGGTACCAAGGTCTACACCGCGGCCCAGACGCAAGCCATCATGTCGATGGCTGGCATGCCGCACTACGCTGGTGGTACTGATGGTGAGGGCTTCTTCGACAAGTTTATCGACACGGCCAGCGGCTTTATCAAAGGCGCAGCGGAGAAGATTAAGCAGATTGCCGAGTACGTCGCGCACCCAGTGCAGGCGGTCGAGAAGCTGTTCGACAGCAAGACCAGCTTCCCGGGCACCGGTATCGGGTCCATGTTCCAGGACGGATCGCACTACATGATCAAGCAGGGTGAGAGCTGGTTTAAAGGCTTGTTCTCCGCCCTCAAAGATGGGCTGGACTTTGGCAGCGCCCGGGGCAACTACAACCCGGAGATGATTGAGAAGGCCGCGCGGGCAATGAAGGTTGACCCGTCGGCTTCCTTTATCAAAATGCTGCAGGCGACTATCCAGTCTGAATCTGGTGGTCGCAACGTGGTCCAGCAAATCCACGATGTGAACTCCGGCGGTAACGAGGCCCGAGGCATTTTGCAGTACACGCCGGGCACATTCCGGGCCTTTGCGGTTCCGGGCCACACCAACATCATGAATCCTTACGACCAGTTGCTCGCGTTCTTCAACAACTCCGACTGGCGTAACTCAATCGGGCGCACGACCATCTGGGGCGTTAACAAAATCGATTGGCTACATTCGGGGCCGCAAGGTCACCGGCGTATGGCCAACGGTGGCAAACTGACGCACCCAGAAGTAGTGCTAGCCGGTGAAGATGGCGATGAATGGGTGGTTAACCCAAGCAAACCAAACGCCATGCACTTGGTCGCCGGTCTAATGGCTGACATCCAAGCCAAGCAACCGCACGCCACACTAGCCGCGCCTGCATCAAGCACGGGTGCAACATTTCGGCCAGCGCCTGTTGTGCAGAGCGACAGTGCGGCTGGCGGTAGCAGCTTGCTGGGCATGGTTTCCAAACTGGTAACCGCCACTCAAGCACTGCTCGACAAGGACACTGACATCTATCTTGACCGGCAAAAGGTCACGAAGGAAGTCAACAAACAAAGCAAAGCCGACGTCAACGTTTTGACGGCTCAAGGGGGATGAGGATAATCACCGTACAAGTTTTAAGCACCATTGCGGACAAGCCACACGCTTACCGCTTTAACGAGACTGACAACTGGCTGATGTTTGACCCCTACGAGGTCGCCATCTCGGCCAACGGTACCAACTGGCGTAGTAGCTATGACGAGCCTGACCTTAAGGACATCTACTGCTACGGCGTCGACATTGCCAAGGCCACGCCGGTCGACACCCTCCGGACGTTTTCCGGGACCGATGGGCAGACGATTGACTCGACGCGGTACGAAACGCGCGCCATCACGGCTCACTTTCTGGCGAAGGCCATCACCGCAGAAGATGGTGACCTAGCAAGCGACGCGCTTCAACGCTTCTTTGCTAGCCGCGACCCATTTTGGTTGGTGTTTGGCGGTCGCTTTGGTCAGCCGTACAAGCGCTGGCTGGTAAAAGCGGGCGTGGTTACGGTGACTGCAGCTAACGAGCAATCCGCATTGATTGACGTGCCTTTCACCAATTTGACCGGGTACGCACGGAGCGTGGTTAATTCGGTCGAATTTGCCGCCCACCCCGAGCTTTACGGGGGCTTTGGCATAAACTTACCGGCTGGCACTAGCTACGCTTATACGAGCTCTCAATGCGACGTGTACAACCCGTCAGACATCACCGTCGACCCACTCAAGCAACATCACGACTTGACCATCACCATCAAAGGTGCGGGCAAGCCAACCATCACCAATGCCACGACGGGCACGGAGTTTGCCTACACTAAAACACTCACCGCGTCCGATACGCTGGTGTTATCCCGCGCAAATCCCTATCTCAACAATTCGCAGGACGGCATCAACTCCGACCATGGTTGGATCGAGCTAGCACCTGGTCACAACACCATTACGGTGGCAGGGCTCACCAACCCACAGGTGACTTTTGACTTCGCCTGGTACTTCCTGTGATTGATGTCATCGTTGTGCGAGATAGGGCGCACACGCACGAGGAAATCATCACGGGCATGGATGTCTCCAGCATTTCGGTGGACGTCGAGATGGACACCACAAATCAAATATCGTTTACGGCTTACAAGCTGTCAGATAATCTGATGGCTTTTTCTTTGCTCTTAAACGAAGCACAGGTCAAATGGCACGGGCAGTGGTACACGGTCAAGCAGTGCGACTTGAGTATCAGCGGCGGCATACCCACCAAGGCGATAACCGCCATTGCGGTGGGCTTTGGCATTACGGACGTGCGGCCAAACATCACGCCGTGGGAGGTCACTGATACCACGGACGCGAATGGTAACACGATTACCGCCGTGCCACGTAAATACACGGTCGAGCAAATCATGTCGCTGGCGCTGGACGGTAACGCCTATGGTTACTCCTACAAAATTGTGGGCGGCACGGACAGCGTGGAGCTGACCAGCATGGACCGGCAAAATGCGTCCGACATGCTTAAAACCTATATCATCGACGACATGGGCTGGGTAATGACGTTTGACAACTACGTCATCACGGTAGAGTCGCTGGACAGCTTCAAACGGGACACCGGAAAGGTCATGCGCTACTACGGGCAGACTGACACGTCCACCATGTCCAACGATTCAACGAGCATTGCTAACGCCGTACGACTGTACGGAGCAAACAATCAGTATCTCGGTGAATACACCGATACCGATAGTATCGCTCAATATGGAAAGCACTACGGCGACGACATCACCAGTGATACAGCCACATCCGCCAGCGCGCTTAACTCCGCCGCGGCCAAGTCACTCAACACGACGGCAATTCCTACCTCGACGATACAGACCAACTACATCGGCCAGTGGGACGACCTCGAGCTGGGCGAGATGGTGCAGTGGATCATGGAGCCATTTGGCATGTCCCAAAAGATGATGGTGGCGGGCAAGTCCGGTAGTCCATATACCGGTGACCCCATCACCATCACGTGGACGAGTGGAAACACCAACAAGGCAAACGTGAACAGCATGCTAGACCTACAGGCACAGATAAGCAAGCAGGTATCGATGCTAAGTAAGACCGCTGCAAATGCCCAAAAGGGCGGCAGTGGCACAACCAGCGTCGATATGTCGTGGACACAGGAAGGGGTGAACCAGGTTGGCAGCTACTTTAACGACAATTGACATCTCGGAGTACCAGATTGATAGCAAGATGGATTGGCCGGGACTGATTGCCGCCGGGGTTACCTCCGTCATCATTCGGCTGTCGCATGGCCACACGCAAGACAAAGAGGCGGCCGCGCATATCGCGAGCGCTAAAAAGTACAACCTGCCATGGCATGGCTACCACTTTTACGAGGGCTCGTCTGGCGAGGTTGAGTACAGTGCCAGCATGGCCACCCAGCTTGGACTGCCCTCCACGTCGTATCTTTTCCTAGATTTTGAGGACAGCGACATCGGCGGTGACTGGTCAGCCCAGTTCTACGATTTCCGCAACAGCTGGCTGGCCAAAGGGTGGAAGGTTGGCCTATACACGGGTGATTACAACTACACGCATAAGGGCTTCGACGACGACGAGCTGACGGCCGATGGCGTGTACCGTTGGATCGCGTCATACAGCTATGAGCCAGCAAACTATGACGCTTGGCAGTACACGTCTACGGGTGGTCTTGGCAGTTACACAAGCAACCTTGACCACGATTATGACCGGACTGGCAAGCTTTCGTATGTGGCACCAGCCGTCACAACCGACCCCTTCGAACCACCAGCACCAATCGCCGGCTCCATGGTCGGCATTGGCTTCGATTCAAGCCCTGTTGGTGGTGACCGCTCATACGGCTACACGACCGACGGTAAGAATTTCTACGCGGCCATCACGCCGTGGGGCTTT
>NZ_BCVS01000041.1:0-18753 GCF_001591865.1 Lacticaseibacillus pantheris DSM 15945 = JCM 12539 = NBRC 106106 | reverse complement strand
CACGCCAGTACGACCAGCCACCAGCCAGGAGTGCACAAACAAACGCACTGGTACCCCCGGGCTAATCCGGAGATGCCAGTGCGTTAATTGTTAACCGGAGTGAGTCCCAGTTCAACATTGCTATCAGTTTACAGTTGGTGGGTCGCCACCAGCGCCGCAACGTAGTTCACCATGTCTTCGTTCTGCTGAATGAACGTTACCGGCCGGTCGTTAAATTCAAAGTACTCGCACCGCTTAGTCTCCTCGCGGTCAGCGTCGTCCAAACTACCACCGACGACCCGAACGAGGAACAACTGCGCGCAGTTCTGCAACTTGTCGCCATTAGGGTATTCCATGAAGTACTTATCAAACATCCCCAGTGACCGCACCACCGCGACGTCCAGCCCGGTGTCCTCCTTCATTTCACGAATGACGGCGTCCTTGAAGCCTTCACCATATTCCAGGTAACCGCCCGGCACACACCAGCCGCTATCCTCGCCATTGCGTTCCTGTAGCAAAATGCGGTTCTGCTCATCAAGCACAATCCCAGCCGCCGTGTTCAGTATCACCGGTTCGTGTCCCACTTTGCTACGAATCATTTGAATGTAGTCCGCCATGTTATCACCCTTGTTTTGAAATTATCCTCGCTGGTCCACATGCCAGCGCCTTACCCGTAGTATAGCATCTGCCGCCACATAAAGCGCTACCGACAGCCAACCAATCACCACGATCTGCGTCAAGGTATTGAACCAGCTGTCCGGCACGTATCGCTGCACTAGTTGGTTCGCGCCTTTGCGTGCATACACAATTACCGCTCCGATATCCGTCCGGGAATACTCGCTGCGCCGTAACCGCTGACCGTTAAGCCAAAGCTGCGTGTGCGGGTACGCCACAACCGGCAATTGCACCGCGCCGCTCTCCGTAGCCATCCAACTCGTCGCCAGGGCACCGTTAGGCAAAGTTGCCTTGTGGTATCGCGTCGTCTTGGTCATGCCGGCAACATCCGTCACAGTTACACCCTTCTTGGCCTCATCACGCGCATACTGCTCCGGATCGCCGCTAGCGTACGCGGCGTAACTATACTGCGGCATGTTGGCGATAATCTGTGCGTAGTAAATATTGTACGGGCTCGCATCATCCAAAGCGACTTGCTGCTGCTTGTACAGTTTGGAGTTAATCCGTCCACCGACTGCGCCCTCATTGGCGTCGGGATCGTTCGTGACGGCCACCCGTTGCTGGTGGTACAGCACTGACTGGCTATTGTCGTGCAGCCACCGGACGGATGCCGCCGGTACTGGCAGGTAATCAGGGGTCGCCTTTGCCACCATCTGGAGCGCGCGGCCCAGATGGTGACCAGCGAATGTTTCGCGAATCGTTGCCACGTCGGGGGCGTTCATCGTGATGCTACTTTGTGACTGTAGCACCTGGGGGTTGTTCCACGACTCGGCGGAGTGCTGCACGTCCGCCACCGTCTGCAAACCCAACAAGCCCACAGCCATCACGCCCGCCGCGCGGCAACATAGTCGGCCGGTGTGCCCCAAACACCAAGTCCCGTCACCCACCGTCATCGCGGCGCCGGCAACCAACATGGTTGCGGCGACCACCAATAGCCGGCTGGGAAACTGCAAAAAGTTGCCCAGACCGGACCAGTGCGCCACAATCGCGTTCCACGGCACTAAGCGCGAACTAATGAGCAAAAAGACCGCTCCGGTCACCGTAAATGTCCGGTTAAGTACGCGTGTGGATCGCCAGCGGGTGCAGACCGTGATGATTTGCGCACCAAATAGTAACGTCATCACCAGTCCTAAGCCGGTGCCGTCAATGGTGCCCCGCGCGTAATTGGCGAACGATGGCGCCACGGTGTAGGTGCTGACGTTGTTGGGCGCGTACGGGGCTAATACGTGGCCGCTGGTGTACACTTCCAACATTGCTCCCCAGACATTAGCGGTTAGTACCAAAGTCATACCCACGGCAAGTAATAGATTCAGCACCATTCGCCATTTGCGTGGCGTCCGGTACAGGCCAATCACCACGAATGGCACCAACGCTAACGTGCCCAGTACGGCACTCAGTACGTGCGTCTGCAGAACAATCGCCATAATAAGGGCCAGAGGTACTACCCGGACGGGACGCTCGGGATGTTCCAGCATACGGACTCCCGCCAACAAAATGATGGGCATCAGGGCCGCACCCCATGCCGTGAACTCCTGCGTCGTCAGCCACGCCGCCACCCAGCCGGACAGCATGTACACTAATCCCGCCGTGGTCGCCCAAAGTCGCCGTACGCCCGTCTTCCGTGTCAGGACGTACATTCCGCAACCGGCGATGAACAGTACCAGCCAGCCTAAAATCACTTCCAGCGCTAACCAACTCCGGGTCCACAGAAGTAGGTACCCCGCCGCATAACTAAAGAGCGGTCCGTAAAGTGCGTTCACCACGCGGCCCGTCCGTTGAAAGCCGTAATCCATCTGGAAATAACTCCAGACGTGGTGGCGAATTTGTTGGTAGGAATCGTAGAAGCGGTTCAGGTGAAAAATGGAATCAATCCCTAAAATCACGCTGTGGTTCCACAGTTGGGGAGCCACCATCAGTAGAGCCACCAGGCCAATAATTATGATCGGCGTGCAGCGCGCTCGGCGCACTTTGCGTAATAGTTGTTGTGCCACAGTAACCTCCTGTTTGTGCAATCGGATCAATTCAGCGCTGTTGAGTGGTATGCAGTTACCCACTCCACCCCAATAAACAAAAAATGGGGGCCCCTGCGCCCGTTTCCGCGCGTAGTTGCTCCCCCATAATAACGCCTTACTTCAGCGCGTTTAATACGTAATCAATGTTAGCCAGCACCGTGTCGCGGCCAATTAGTTCCAGAGTTTCTGGTAACTGTGGTCCGTGCATTACCCGGGTGGTTGCGATGCGAATTGGCATGTACAACTTACGCCCGTTAGCACCAGTTTCGGCACGTACCGCTTGCGTAGCGCGCTTAATGTTCAGCGCGGAGAACGGCTTGATGGTCTGCATCTGTGCCTGGAAAGCCTTGATGACTGGCAAAGCCAGTTCGTCGGCCAGTTCTTCGCGGTCGGCGTCGTCCAGTTCGGCCGGCGAACTAAAGAACAGGTCCGCATCGTCCACAATCTGGGCGGTGTAACTCATCTGGTCGCGGTAAATGTTGACCACCTGCCGTACCCATTCGATCTGTTCCTTGTCAGGATCAGCGTCAACTTTACCCGCACGAATCAGGTTGTCCATGGCCAGGCCGGCGATATCGTTCATGTCGGTCTTCTTCACGTACTGGTTGTTAACCCATTCCAACTTCTTTTGGTCAAACTTAGCGGGACTCTTGCTCAAGCGCTCCGGATCAAACTGCTTGATGAACTGCTTCTTGGAGAAGAGCTCGCTCTCCCCCTTTGGTGACCAGCCAAGTAGCGCGATGAAGTTAAACATCGCCTGTGGCAGGTAGCCCAGTTCCTTGTATTGTTCGATGAACTGCAGGATGGTCTCGTCACGCTTGGACAGCTTCTTGCCCGTGGCGCTGTTAATGATCAGCGTCATGTGCCCAAAGACGGGGTGCTCCCAGCCAAAGGCATCGTAAATTGCCATCTGCTTAGGCGTGTTCGCGATATGGTCGTCACCACGCAGAACGTGGGTGATTTCCATCAGGTGGTCATCAACAACCACGGCAAAGTTGTACGTCGGCATGCCGTCGCGCTTCTGGATGACAAAGTCGCCCCCGATGGAATCGGAGTCAATGCTAATGTCACCCTTAACGATATCGGTCCACTCGTACTTGTGGTCGGAGGGGATGTGGAAACGAATCACAGGTTCGAGCCCCTTGGCCTTAGCGGCGTCGATGGCGGCCTGCTTTTGTTCCTCAGTCATACCGGCATATTCGTAAACGTAGTGCGGCATTTCACCGTTGGCTTTTTGTTCCGCACGTTCGGCTTCGAGTTCGTCCTCAGTTTTGTAGGATTCGTAAGCCAGACCCTTGTCCACTAATTCCTGAATCAGTGGTGCGTAAATGTCGCGGCGTTCAGATTGACGGTAAGGGCCAAAGTCGCCGCCCTTGTCGGGACCTTCATCCCAGTCAATACCTAACCAGTGGAGGTTGTCCATCTGGCTTTTTTCACCGTCAGCGACGTTACGCTTGGTGTCGGTGTCTTCAATCCGCAAAACCAAGGTGCCGTTGTTGTGACGTGCAAACAAATAGTTGAATAAAGCCGTACGGGCATTCCCAATGTGAAGATGTCCGGTCGGGCTCGGTGCGTAGCGCACACGTACTGGTCGCTCTGCCAATTCTCTGCCTCCTAATGACTACTAAATAATACTAAAAATTCCGATAATAAGTGTACCATACTTCACTGTCACCGCCCAGTTACAGGTTTGGGTTGCTGAGTGGATTTTGCACCCACTAATGTAGGGTGCCGTGGGGTGCGTCGGAGGGAGGGTGGTGCTGGCCGTGACGGCTACAAGCCCGCAGTTCTGTAGGAGGCGTAGCCGACGTACAGAATCAAATTGGCTAGACCGAGTGGGTTTCTCGGGCTATGGCAATTCGCGGTAGCCCGGAACGGGCGTGAGCGTGAGGCTAGTAGCCGATCACGGCCAGCACCACCCTACCGTAGCCGCACCCCACAGCACCCGGCAACACTAGCACAACCGTCAGATAACCGACTGAACGAGGTAGTACAGTCCACTGATACCGATGAAGATGTAGACGATGCGCCGCACCCGGTCGAGGTTCAGCCGGTCAATCACCCGGTTGGCCACCACCGTACCCAGTACCGCGCCAACCATCCCCACAGCAACGAACCCCAGATGGTGTAACTGCAGGATGCCCTGACTAAAACGCAAAGTGGTCACGTACACCGTGTCAAGCATGAAGAACGTCTGAATACTAGCCAGGTACTCGGTTGTACTCCGACTTTCCGTCAAGAAGTACAGTGCCATGAGCGGGCCACCAATGCCGAATAACCCGTTGAAGAAGCCGGACACCACCATGAACACCACCGCAACCGGCCAAATAATATGGCTGGGTGTGTGTCCACGGTACTGCATCAACACCTGATATGTTGCAATGGCGACCAATAGTCCGCCCAGCAACCCCTTCAGTAGTGGTGCCGACAGGTTTTGGCCAACGTGCACCGCAACCGTCGCCACTACTGAGTAAACGATGAACGGGATAATAATGTGTAACCAGTGAATTCCACGCCGGTAGCGCCAAACTAGCGCCGCGTTCGGGCCCGACATTGTCAACGTCGATACCCCCGCGCCTTGGGGAATGGGCAACACAAACGGGAGGAACGTCATCAACACAATACCCGAGCCAAAACCTGTAATGCTCTGCACCAAGCCGGCAAAAAAGCCTGGTACTACGTAAACCAAAGTCCCCAACACCCGTCACCCACTCCGTTCAGTCAACTATTACTTAATTCTTGTTGTCACCGCGCGCTTTACTCCGACCACGACGCCCATTTTGCGGTTCTGCATTGCCGGTCTGGTTAGCAGCCGCCGCAGGATCTGGTGTGGCCTCAGTAGTCACGTCTTTGCCTAAGGGATTAACGCTGTGCGCTGGCTTGGCGAAAATCATCCGGCCGGCGTTGGTCTGGATGGCACTAGTCACAATAACCCGCAGATTCTGGTCCATGTAGTACTGGCCATCTTCGACCACGACCATGGTGCCCTCGGGCATGTACGCAACACCTTGCTGGCGCTCGGTACCCGCCTTCACGATGTGCACCATCATTTCCTCACCCGGAATTACTTCCGGCTTCAACGCGGTCGCCAATTCATTGATATTCAGAATTGGTACGTTTTGGAACTCACTGACTTTGCCCAAGTTATAGTCATTGGACACCACGACGGCATCCATTTCCTTGGCCAATTTGAGCAGCTTGCCGTCAACCTCGCGCGAACCTTCAAAGTCCGAATCCGTCATCTCAATCCGGATGTTCTTGTCCTTCTGCATTTGGTTAAGGATGTCGAGCCCCCGGCGTCCGCGTTCACGCTTCAAGCTGTCCGCCGAATCACTAATCAGCTGCAGTTCGTGGAGTACAAAGTTGGGTACCAACAGCGTGCCCTCGATGAACCCCGTCTTGGCTAACGCCTGGATGCGTCCATCAATGATGACACTGGTGTCCAGGATTTTGTACTGGTGGAATGCTACCCCCTCAACGTCATCAGCCTGACTAATGTCCGGCTTTGGTTTGGCATCGTTATTGTTCCGCCGCATCGTCATCAATAACCGCCGCCACTCATGCCGCCGGGTGGTCCCCACCCGGAAACCTAAGTAACCAAAAATAATCATCAAGATGATGGGTGGGACTGTGGACAAAAAGCCGTTGGGCAACCGAAAGAAAATCAATTGCGAAATCAGCGTCGCCAAAATCAGGCCCACAATCGTCGATAGACTACCGAATAAGATGTAGGTCGGCGATTTGTCGCTCAAAAATTGGTCAGCACGTGCGATTAGGCGCATGATCACGCCTGCAAGCAAAAAGGCCAGAACGATAAAGAATAAGGCGCCAATAATTGCATTAACAATAAAGTTATTAAATAGTTCGTTCTGATCCATACCTGCTAATGCCCACACTCGGGGCATAACGGCAATTCCGGCCGGGATACCTAAAACCGCAAAAATTGCGGTGATAATTCGTTTCTGCATGTACTTTCCTCCTCCAATAAGATTTACACGCAATACTCGTGTATTGGTAGCTGAGCAAGACAACTACCTAGGTTACATTTTAGCCCTTATCATCGATACAGGCGACCGTCTGGACAAAAGTGTACACGTAATTTTAACAATGTTTGTTCGGACCATTCGCAGTGACGGCCAACACAAAAACATATTGACTGCTCGCGACCGTAAAAAGGCTAATTATGACCCGGGAAATAATTTCCCGGGTCATAATTAGCCTTGCAGGTACCAAAATTAAATCACGAACGCCGTCCGAACACCTTTTGCAGCGCCTCGGACACACTGGTGACACCCACGACGTCGATGTCGGTGGGCACATCCCAACCGTGCAGGTTATTCCGCGGCACAAAGATCCGCTTGAAGCCGAGTTTCGCCGCTTCTTTGACCCGGTCTTCAATCCGGTTCACACGCCGCACCTCACCCGTCAGGCCGATTTCACCCACGAACGCATCGGTGGCGGCAATCTCCACATCGCGGTATGAACTAACGATAGCCATCGCCACCGCCAGATCAATCGCCGGTTCATCCAAACGGACACCACCGGTTGCCTTCAGGTAGGCGTCCTGATTCTGGAGCATGACGTCCGCCCGCTTTTCCAGCACCGCCATAATCAGGCTGGCCTTATTGCGGTCAATCCCACTGCTAGTGCGCTTGGCGTTGCCAAACAGCGTGGGGGTAATGAGGGCCTGTATTTCCACGAGGATGGGCCGGGTACCCTCCATCGACACGACGACGGCCGAACCAGTAGCCCCCTGCATCCGTTCCTCCAGGAAAATTTCGGACGGATTAGCGACCTCTTGCAGCCCATCATTACGCATCTCGAAGATGCCAATTTCGTTGGTGCTACCGAAACGGTTCTTCACGGACCGCAGTATCCGGTAAGTGTGGTGCATGTCCCCTTCAAAGTAGAGGACGGTGTCCACCATGTGCTCCAACATCTTGGGTCCGGCAATCGAGCCCTCTTTGGTCACATGACCCACCACAAAGATGGTGATGCCCTGGCTCTTGGCAATCCTCATCAGCTCGCTGGTCACCTCACGAATCTGGCTCACGGAACCGATCGCGGAGTTCATGTCCGGAACGTTCATGGTCTGCACGGAATCAATCACCACAAAGTCGGGGTGCATGTCATCAATGGCTTGCTGGATGGCGGGCATGTCGGTTTCGGGGTAAAGGTACATCCCCGAATTGGCTACGCCCAAACGGTCCGCGCGGAGTTTAATCTGACTGGCACTTTCTTCCCCCGACACGTACAGCACGGTGCCGTGCTCCGCGGCTAGCTGTCCGGAAACTTGCAGCAGCAAAGTCGACTTCCCGATACCAGGATCCCCACCAATCAGGATGAGTGAACCGGGCACTACCCCACCGCCCAACACCCGGTTGAGTTCTTTGAGGTTAGTAGTAATGCGTCGCTCGCGGGTAGCGGTGACCGCATTCATTTTCTGTGGACGCACCTGGTTACCACTCACAGTTTGGCGTGGCTGACTTTTAGTGCTGGTACTACTCGTGGTGGTGACGGTCTCCTCAATCAGGGTATTCCACCCACCACAATCGGGGCAACGACCAACGTACGAGGCCGACACGTAGCCACAGTTCTGACACACATATCTCGTTCTGGCCTTAGCCATTCTTCATCCCCACTTTCAATTCGTCGTCACGTTAGTTACCGGTCGAGCCAAAGCCGCCGTTACGCTGGTGGAGACCACCCTCATCACCATCGGCCGTCAGGAACGGCATGAAGATACCTTGACCAATGCGCTCACCCTTCTTGATGACTTTGGTTCGCGGTCCAAGGTTCACCAGCTGGAAGAAAATTTCCCCCTCATTATCCGCATTGTTGTAATAATCAGCGTCAACGACCCCGATACCGTTAGGCAAAATCAGACCGCGCTTGAGCGGGTTACTGCTACGGTTGGCGAGTACAAGCACTTCGTCTGGTTGCATAAACGCCTTAATGCCCGTTGGTACCAGCTGCGGTTTGAGGACGGAGCTGGCCCGCTGAAAGTCATTGTCAGTGAGCGGGTGTTCGTTACGAATGAGGCGGAATAACCGGATAAAGTCATAGCGCCACACACTTTTAAGCACAAAATCCTCGCGGGCAAAGAAGTCGTAGCCGGCCGCGTTCTGGGTTGAACGCACGGGTAGCTGCAAGCCATCGTCTGCATATTTAGACACGATTGCGAATCCACGTTTTGACATTTTTTCCTCCTGTGGGTAACAATTGTTGATTGAGATAAGGATACCATATACCAATTACGTCCGGTGGTACCCGTATATTTCGACGGACAAACCATAGCTTAAACATTTGTCGCGGCAGACAAGTTCGGAGCACCGTTCAAAGTGTAATTTCGCATTTATTCGTCCAATGACGTCATTGG
This sequence comes from Lacticaseibacillus pantheris DSM 15945 = JCM 12539 = NBRC 106106, assembly GCF_001591865.1. Lineage (NCBI taxonomy): Bacteria > Bacillati > Bacillota > Bacilli > Lactobacillales > Lactobacillaceae > Lacticaseibacillus > Lacticaseibacillus pantheris. Next base: position 9,708 of record NZ_BCVS01000041.1, on the reverse strand, counting down.
CGACCTTGTGTGTAGTAAATTTTTTTTTGGGGGGGCAATCGCCTTTGCTGTCATCAACCACCCTGGGAACATGGTAAACTATACGCAGAAACGACGAACGGAGGCACAACATGGACTTTCAACATGAGCACGGCCGATACTTTCTCACCGGCGAGGAAGGTCAGCTAACCGCAGAAGTTACGTACACCAGTATCGATGACGGTCACGCCATCAGCATCGACCACACCTTTGTAGACCCCAGCCTGCGTGGACAGGGTATTGCCGGTAGACTCGTTAAGCTGGTGGTCGACCACGCACGACGTCATCAGCTCAAAATCGAGCCCCTGTGTACATTTGCACGCGCGGAGTTTCAGCGTCGCCCAGAGTACGCTGACGTATTGCGCCACACACCGACCGAACTGGAACAAGCAAAGGAGAACAAATAATGGATCAAAGTGCACTGAAAAAAGTTGCGGCTGAACGCGCCGTCGACTTTGTCGAGGACGGCATGACTTTGGGGCTCGGTACGGGGTCAACCGTCTTCTTCCTGGTTGAAGCCATTGCTCGCCGCGTACGGGAAGAACACCTACACATTACGGGTGTTTCCACCAGCAGCCGTACCGAAACCCAGGCCAAAGAACTAGGAATTCCCATGATTGGTATTGATGATACCGACCATATTGACCTGACTATTGACGGCGCCGATGAAATCGACCGCCATTTCCAGGGCATCAAGGGGGGCGGGGCCGCCCACACGCTGGAGAAGATGGTCGCCACGACGAGTGCGCAAAACATCTGGATTGTCGACAGTAGCAAACTCGTCGACACGCTGGGCGCCTTCCCGCTGCCGACCGAAGTCATCCCCTTTGGTCACACGCAGGTCGAACGGCGGTTGGCGGCCGAGGGACTCAACCCGGTTTGGCGCCGCAATGATGCGGGCGAGCTGGTCACAACCCATAACGGTAACTACGTCCTCGATCTACACGTGGGCAAAATCGCCCACCCTCACCTGCTCGCCCAATTTTTGGACGCCCAGACGGGAATCTTGGAGCACGGACTGTTCTTGGATATCGTGAACAAAGTCGTGGTGGGTACCGAGTCGGGCGCTGAGGTGCTTAACGCCGGACGGTAGAATGGACAAAGTTAATGACGGCTATCCTGGTTACGGGGATAACCGTCATTTTGGTTCCGTCAGCGTTTACGACTTCCATTTTCGATGGCCGCGTACACGGCCCCAATAATGAGTAGATAAACCACCACGATGACCCACCACCAGAGTGAGTACTGTGGCACCAGACTGCTCAGCAGCGGGCTCAGAAACACGGTCAGTAATAGCAACGCGATGTACGCAATATACTTCATCAGGCTCTCCTTCTGTGGGCTGTATCAATATCCTCATTCTACTACTTCGATGGGGGTGTGGTATTGTTCTGGTTCTATTGGCTGGGCGTTGTGGTCTGCTGGTTCCGGTTGAGCGGGTGGCCTCTGCGACCGAAGCTACAAACCTCACGCTCACGCCCGTACCGGGCTACCGCGAAGCCGGCGCAGAGGCCACCCGCTCAACCTCCACCACCAGACCGCAACGCCCAACATAGAACCACTAATAACCACTGGAACAAGCAAGACAAAGCATAATTACTTTGATATTACGCAAAATGATCAACCTTGTTGCATAAGGCGTGTGCATGTAGCCCAGGTGGACAGTGTGAACCTTCCGGTAATTGCCAAATTTTATAAAGAACAGGGCCATCGCTTTCAAATCTACCCATCAGTTAGTGCGGAGTAGATGACAAAATTGTACCATCATTCCCGAAAACCCACTTTTTAGAGCTTTTCACAACTGACGTAGCACCCTCTTGCGACCACACTGTATCGGGAACCCGCGGGCGGGGTTGGGGGTGGAGGCGTCGTGCCCGGAGACGTGGTTGCTGCGACCCCAGAGCGCCGTAGGAACGAAGTGACGTACGGCGGCAATTCTTTGAGACCGCGATTTTCGGGTTCAAAGAATCGCGGGAAGCCCGGCACGGGCTGGAGCGTGCGGGTGTAGCAATCACGGCGTAGGGCACGTAAGCCGCAACCCCCAACCCCGCTCGCGTGTTCGCACCCCACCTAACCAAAAGGAGCCGACACTCACCGTGTCGGCTCCTTCAATGTGGTTATGCCAAAGCACCCATTGGGTCCCATGGTGCCAGCAACGTTGGCTGGTCGTATTCCTTTTTGATGACGGCGTTGATGTCATCGGACAGGAACTGCTTGTTAATCACAACCTGGTAAACGTAGTTGTCGAACCAGTCGTCGGAAGCCACAAAGTAGCCCTTCTCGCCGACCTTGTCACCCCAGGAGTTTTCGACCTTCCACTTCGTTGGCTTGCCGTTAACCAAGTCCACACCCGTCAAGACCATGGCGTGAGTCATCAGGCTCTGCGCGTAGTCCAAACGTTCTGCCTTGGTCATCTGGAAGCTGGTGTTAAACAGGCCATCCTGGTCGTAGATGTTCGTGTCCAGGATACCCAACTGACGGTCGGATTCCTTACCCACATCACTACCGAACCACACGGACTCGCCGGCTTCCAACTGCTTGATGGCTGCAGCCTTGAAGTCCTCGATGGACAAGTTCAGGTGGCGTACTTCGCGACCGCCCAACACGTTGCCCAACATTTCCACCGTGTACAGGTGGTTGTATGGCTTGTCGTCAGTTGGTGCCTGAATAACGGACTGGTACTGGTCCAAATCCCAGCCGATGTACTTGTCGTAGAAACTCTTCGGCGTCAAGTCAGCGTCACGGTGGTATTCCTTGTCGTCATCGCGGTATTCAAAGTCAAACTTGGTTGGTGGGTTACCCAACGTGTAGGCCAAGATACGGTAGTCCTCGGACAAGAACTTGCTCTTCGTCGCCGCAATGTCATCCTCACTCGCGCCGTCGTTTACCAACTTGCGCAGTGCCACAGCGTCTTTGCGCAGCTTCAGGTTCAAAGTCGCGTTGAGTTCCGCACTCTTGCTGGAGCTGTAGGTTTCAGGCATCACCGACTTAGGCACGATCCCGTACTTGTCGATAATGGCCGTCAACATGTCCCATTGACCACCATCCTGCTGTGGCGTGGTCAACAAAAATGCCACTTTGCGTGAATCCGTTGGCTGGTCCGCCGTGGCGATGATGTTTTCGTAGAAGTAGTTCGACTTTTCAAACTTGTCCCAGAAGAACGTGAAGTTTTGGGACAACTCAAAGTCCTTAATCTTAAACTGAGCCTGAATCGAGTGACGCATCGTGTTCAGGGCAGCGAACATCCAGCAACGACCGGACTGCTTCTGGTTAGCCACGGCACCGGTATCGAGTTCCACGGAGAAGGTTGGCGTCATGGCCACCTTACTGTCGGTGTTCTCGGCCACCTTCAAAATGCCGTTGTTCATGACTGCTTTCTGCAAAGCCGGTGCTGCGGGTGTCGCCGCAAAGTCCTGGGCGTACTGGTCCAAGTTTGCGGACGTGATTGCTTTTGCCATCAGATAATTCCTCCTCAAAAAATTCAACGTAACCGTAGTTTAGCACAAAATGAGAAAATTATGCGAGCGGGTCCCACGGCGCTAATTCGGTTGGGGTCTGCGCCAATACGTTGAGCACGGCTTGCGGCAGGTACTGACGGTTGATCGCAACGGAATACGTATAATCGCGGTACCACTGCTCGTCGGCCACAAAGTACCCGTCGTGGCCGTTTTCCTTGCCCCAAGAATTTTCCACCTTCCACTTGGTGGGTTGACCGTCCACCAAGTCGACGCCGGTCAAAACCATTGCGTGACTCACTTCGGCTTGGTGCGTATCGAAGCGCGTCCCGACGTCCATACCGAAATCAACGCCGAACAGTTCACCCTGCGCGTACAGTCCACCCGCCAAAGTCCCACTTTGCCGGTCCGAATCAGCCAGTACATCGTTACCAAACCACACGGTCTCGCCGCCCCGTATCTGGTCCACACTGGCCTGCTCCAACACCGACTGGGGTACGTTCACCCAGACAATGTTGCGGCCACCAACCACGTGGTCCTGAGCGGGCAACGTGTAGCTGTGCCAATATTCCTTACCAGTCGCGTTCGTACTAATTAACATGACGTACTGGTCGAAGTCCCAACCCAAATACTGGTCAAAGAAACTCTTGGGGGTCAGGCCGGTCACCCGATGATACTGATGCTGGTCGTCGCGATACTCAAAGTCGAATGAGCGGGGCGGTTCACCGTAGGCCATAGCCAGAATCCGGTAAATTACGCCGAGCTGTTCCTCTTTTTGGCTCCGCAACTGGTCCTCATCCGCACCATCAGCGAACGCCTGGCGCAGCGCAACCGCGTCCTGGCGCAATTTGAGGTTGAGCGTGGCGTTTAACCCGGTCGTATTGGCACTGTTGTAAGTCTCCGGCATCACCGACTTTGGCACCACACCGTACTTGGCAATGAGGGCCGTGGCGTTTTCGTACTGACCGCCGTCCCCGTTGCCCCAGTTGAGGTACCAGTCCACCTCGCGACTACCGGTGGGCTCAGACACGGTAGCAATCATGTGTTCGAGAAACTCGTTGGATTTTTCCAACCGATCGTAGAAGGCCAAAAACGCCTGCGAAAACTCTAGGTCGCGCACACCGAGCTTACCCGCCACGGCATGACGCATCGTGTTCAACTCCGCAAACATCCAGCAGCGCCCGCTATGTTTTTGGTTCGTCACCGCCCCAGTGTCCACCTCATCGGAAAATACGGGTGCAAAGGCCGACTGTTCGAGGTTCTGGTGGCTGGCCGCCTTAATACCCACGTTTTGAACCGCGCGGGACAAAGCCGCTGCACCCGGAACCTTAGCCAACTCGTCACGGTACTGTTGCACTTGCGCTAATGAAATAGCTTTACTCACCTAAAGACCCCCTTATTGAAATAGTAATCAAAATTAGTGTACGCCTTTTTGTGAGTGTTTGAAATGATTAGCGTTAAAAACGTATGAGCACAAAGTGACTGTTAATTAAAGAGCCGCAGTTGGTCCACCGACAGCTGATCGGCGCGGTCCGGGGTAACCTCCCACGCGAGCTTCGTCCACTCGGTCTGGTCGGTCTGCAGCACCGTCACGCTAGTGTTGGCGAGTTCACCATCGACCCGCGACGCATCGATGGTGGTGGTACCCGTCAGCACTCGCGCTAGTAACGTGAGGATAATGGCGTGCGCCACGACGAGCACCCGGCCGTCATCAGGCACACCCGCCACGGCCGCGCGTAACGCCGCCTGCCCGCGCTGCCATAACTCCGGAATCGGCTCCGCGTGCATCGGTGCGGGGTCAAACGCGTCGAGGTGCTCGTTGAAGTGGTGAAACTCGGCGTCGTTTGCAATCATTGCGACCGGGAGCCCGTCCCAATCGCCCAACGTCATCTCACGGAGCCGGCGATCCGTAATTATCGGTACGTCCGCGCCTACAACTAGCTTGGTGGTCGCCAACGCGCGGGGTAACGGTGAACTGATGATGCGGTCAAAGTGGACGTTGCCCAGCAACTCCCCCAACGCCCGGGCGCTCGCCACCCCTTTGGCCGTCAACGGACTATCAACGGTGCCACCGTTAACCCGGTCGTCTGCGTTCAATAGTGTCTCCCCGTGTCGTACTAGGTACAAATATGCCATTGTCTTCCCCTTTGCTATACATTAATGTTCGTCCATAAACAGCTGCCGTACCGCCTCTGACTGTTGCGGCAACGACGCCGGGGTCACACCCCACGCGACTTTGTACCAGCCCGCCGCATCGTTTTGCAACACGGATACGCTGGTGTTCGCGAGTAACGGCTGGTCGCGGGTTTGACCCAAAGGCGTGCCGGTCACCACCTGACTGACAATGGACAGCAAGATGCCATGCGCCACGATGAGCGCACGGTCCTCCTCGCCCAGTCCGGCGACAGCGTCACGGTACGCGGCCGTGGCGCGGTCCACCATTTCCTGATACGTCTCGGCGTGAATCGCGTGGCCGTCAAAGCGGTCCGGGTGGTGAAAGTAGTCGTCGTACTCCGCAAAACTGCGCGCAAAGTCGCCCGGCTGGCCGTCCCAGTCACCCAGCCGCATTTCCCGCAGGCGGTCATCAACCGTCATCGGCGTATCCGGCCCCTCAATGAGTTTGGCCGTACTGATAGCCCGCTGCTGGGGAGAAACTTCAATGCGGGCAAAGGTGACCGGCCGGAGCATCTGGCCCAGCTGCTGCGCACTCGCTACCCCTTTGGCAGTGAGGGGTGTGTCCACCCCGCCGCCATTGAACCGCCCCTGCGCGTTGATCTGGGTTTCACCGTGTCTAACCAAGTACAAGTACGCCAAAATACCCACCTCCAAGTTTTACTAACACGCCCATTATAACGAATTCAACTGTAAGCGCACACCAACAAGTAACGTAAAGCATCTGCCGGAGAACAATCCCGCATGACCGTCATTATTATTTTATCGATTCAAGCCAATTATTTCCCTAGTATGTTATATTAGCGCATGGGGAAACTTTTGGTTTAGGGGGAGTCGCGCATGCTCGTATCATGGGGATTACGGACGACTACATATATTACTAACATATTGGTATTGGTGGGGTACGCCCTGCTTTTTAACTGGCTACAAAACACGCGGAGCATCACTCCACGCTGGCAAAGGTGGCGACAGCCGGCGCTCGTGGCCGTCACCATCGCTTTTGTTGTGCTATTCCATTTTTCGTCCGTACTGTCGATGGCCGCGCAAAACAATCCGATAGGCTACGGCTGGACGTACCTCAACTTTCAGGGCGCAACTTTGCTGTACGCCCTGCTCAGTTCGCGGCAACGACTGGTACTTTACTTTACCAGTCTCGTCGTAGTCGGCTGGTACTGGTGGATACCGCGGGTTCCAACATGGCCCCTGATGGCGGCATGTTCACTGGTCCTGATGTACGTCGCCACGCGTTTCGGCCCCACCATTGGCCGACGCGCACTGACCTACTATCCGTTCGGCTTTTTATTCATGGCGCCGTTTTTTCTGGCGAATTGGCTATCGCTCGATGGTATTGACGTCGGTTGGCCGTGGCAGGTCATTACCCTGACCATTATCTTATGGTGCCTGTGGCAAACTCACTACCGGTTTGTGGCCCGCCGAAATCACGAAGCCGCACTGGTGAGTGAGGCTCAGATTGACGACCTGACCAGTTTAAAAAACTTTCGGGTGTTTGACGCCGATCTGCACGCTGCGTTTGACCGGCTACAGGATCACGGTGAATTGTACGCACTCTATACCTTTGACATTGACCACTTCAAGCGCGTCAACGACACGTACGGCCACGTGTCCGGGAACACGATACTGCAGGCGGTCGCAAAGCGGCTAGAGCAAGTCGTCGCCAACTTTGATTATCCCGCACAAACCTACCGCACCGGCGGCGAAGAATTTAGCTTCCTCCTCATCGACGTCGTGGAGGACTTTGGCAAAGCCACGGAGTATACGACCGCCGTTAAGGATGCGCTCAGTGACCTCACCTTCCACACGGAAAACGGGGATGAATTTCACATTACCGTATCGATCGGGCAGGACCGGTCCGTTGCCGACGATCGCAACTACCTGGACATCTACAAACGCGCGGACAAATACCTCTACAGCTCGAAGAATCACGGCCGCAACGCCATTACGATTCGCGGTATCACGATTGGTCAGGCACAACGGGTGCAGGCTCGTGAATAGGACAAAAAAGTATTACGCTGACCGACGCAATTCGCGGTTGACGTAATACTTTTTTTCTATTGCTAAGCGTTGAACCCCGCGGCGATATAGCCACCGTCGGCTAGGTGCTTCCGCATTTGCAGGACAGCCGTATAGGTTGCCAGCAGGTACACGTGCTGTTCTGGTACGCCTTTGACCCAGTCCACCACGTTATTCAGGTCGGGCGCCGTCGCCAACGCATCGGCCTTGACGCCGGCGACCTGCATCCGTAACTCAATGTCTTTGTAGCGTTCGCCACCCACCATGTAGCTGCTCTGCTGGTGGTCATGGACGAACTCCTCAAAGTTGCCGTCCCAAATCCATGAGGTATCAATACCGTCGGCGTAATTGGCGTTCAGTAACACGGCCAGCGCGAAATCCTGGTCATCGTGCCCAATCATGTCGAGCACCTGGTTGAGCCCCACCGGATTCTTCACGAGCACCAGCGTGACGCGCTTCCCGTCAATGATGATTTCTTCCTGACGTCCGAACACCTTCTCGTCGTAGGCAAAGGCGTCGGCCATTTGCGCCGGAGTGACACCAAATTCGGCGGCCACGCTGTACGCGGCGAGCGCGTTATACACGTTGTAGAGGCCACCAATGTTGAGGGTGAAGTTCTGCTGATCGATGGTGAACGTCGAACTGGTCGGCGTCTGCTCGGTCACGCCGGACACGTGGTACGCCAGCTCGGGCCGGGCAAAGCCACAGTTAGGACAGAAAAAGTTTCCCAGGTTGCTGTAAGTCCGTTCCTTGTAGTGCAAAATGTGCTCGCACCGCGGACACAGCACGCCGTCAGTGTTTGGTGGGGCGAGGAGGTTGTCATGGCGGCCGGTGTCAAAGCCGTAGTAACGCATTGGGTTCTTGAGTTCGCGTGAACTAAAGATGGGCGCATCGCCGTTGGCCACCACCAACGCATCAGGATGCATCTCGATACCATCGAGGATCTTTTGGTAGGTAGTATAAAACTCGCCGTACCGGTCCATCTGGTCACGGAAAATGTTGGTCAGTACGTAAGCTTTAACGTTCACCAACGCCGATACCGGCGCCACGTTGGCCTCATCGACTTCAAGCACCGCGAGTCCCCGGTCCTGACCCTTGTGCCGTCCCTGAGCGATGAAGGCGGAAATGATGCCACTCATCATGTTGCTACCGGTCGGGTTCGTCATGAGGTCGGGATACTGCTGGCGCAAAGCCTTGACGATCATACTGGTGGTGAGCGTCTTGCCGTTCGTCCCCGTGACGATGATCACGTCGTAGTCCCGCGCCAGGCCGCGCAGTACGTCCGGATCGATTCGTGCTGCGAGGTTACCAGGGAAGGCGGATCCCCCTTTGAAGATGCCGTGCAAAATACCGTATGACAAACGCGCTAGGCCACGCGCGGTCGCGGACCGAATTGGATTTTCAGTTGTGATAGTTCCATCCCCCACATCCGTAATTAACTCTGTTAATTCTAGCATAGTTCCGGTACTGGTGGTTTTAAATTAGTCTTGCGGTTCGTGCAGACAAAGCGGTGGCGGGGTTGCGGCTTTGTGAACCGCTCCGTCATGACCGCTTTTGGGGCGAAACCTCCAACTCGCAAAGTACGCGAGTTTCCGGTGCGACTTTGAGCCTGTCTGGAAAACCACCAGCCAGTCTCAAAGTTCGTCGCGTTCTAACGGCTAAAGCTGTAAGAACGTTACACCCCGGTAGCGGTCATAACTCCGGGTTCAGTCGCCTCCACCCCGCCACCACTTTGCCGGCACCCGTTAGATCGTATACATTTAGCTAACTTCCGGATCATCTGTAGTTTGCAAAGTAGCATTCTCAGAATCTAGTATCGCGCTGATACATCCTTATACTGGCACCGGTTCATCCGCCTCCTTAAGCGTGAAGCGTTAGGGCATACACGGAACAACCACTAAACAGTGGTACATTCCTGGGTAGTCTTGGGAACGGGAGCGTCGTGCCCGGAGACGTTTTTACTACATTAGTGTAAGGCCGAGTCGGTCGGATTGGTGAGTGAAGGCGTGTGGGCCGGAGCGGTAACCACTGC
>NZ_BCVS01000040.1:0-18789 GCF_001591865.1 Lacticaseibacillus pantheris DSM 15945 = JCM 12539 = NBRC 106106 | reverse complement strand
AAGCCGCAGTCCCAAAGGCCACCCGCGCGTTCAACCCACCACAAGGCTGTTGCCACCTGACTTTTCCACCTGGGTGCCGTACAATTGGTGTATCAATCTTTTCGAGGAGGACACGCAATGTTGGACGTATATCGGCGCAATGCGGCTGGGTCGTTGTACCCTGTCAAAACCATTGCGCCTGGAACGTGGATCAATGTGGTTGCCCCAGATGCCGACGAGCGTACGCGTCTATTGCATGAGGCGCACGTGCCGGAAGACTTTCTATTGTATGGGCTCGACCCTGATGAGGGGGCCCGGTTTGAGTTCGACGAGGACAACGACAGTGGCCTGATTATTTACGATATGCCGACGGTGGTCGCCCACGAACACCAACGGTACAGTTACAAGACCATCCCGCTAGCGATGATCATCACGCCCGACTGCATTGTGACTTTGCATGATGAGCAGGTGCCGCTTCTACAAATGTTTGTGGAGGGTAAAATTGCAGGTTTCAACCCGGCGCGCGGGATGCTGGCGGTGCTGCAGATGATGTACCAGGTCAGCGTTAGTTACTTGGCGTACCTGCGTGACATGAACAAGGAACGTGAACGGACGGAGGCAAAGTTGCAGAAGACGCTACGCAACGAGGATCTGTACGGATTGATGGGTATCCAGCGCAGCTTGGTCTACTTCATGATGAGTTTGAGGACGAATAAAAATGTGCTGGATAATCTTGGTCGGACCCACCAGCTGGGTTTGGCGGAGGATGAACAGGATTTGTTGGAAGACATCGGCATTGAAATCCAGCAGGCTACGGAGATGTCGCAGATTAGTAACTCCATTATTAAAGAAACTGCGGATACATACTCATCCATCATTAGTAATAACATGAACAGCGTGATGAAGTTCCTAACGAGTTACTCCATTATTTTGACAATTCCCACCCTGGTCTTCTCTTTTTATGGCATGAACGTGGCGTTACCGTTCTCCCATTCGGCGCTCAGTTGGGCCATCACAATCTTTATATCCGTTATCATTGCGGCCGCAATCAGCATTGATTTTTGGCGGCACAAATATTTTTAAAAGGAAGTAACAACATTGACGAATCATATTGTTTTATACCAACCAGAAATACCACAAAATACCGGGAACATTGCGCGGACGTGCGTGGGTACTGGGGCAATTTTGGATATCATCAAGCCGATGAAGTTTGAAATTAATGACCACAACGTCAAGCGGGCCGGTTTGGACTACTGGGATAAACTGCAGCTAGTGTTTCATGATAGTCTGGAAGACTTTATGGCAACGGTGCAGGACCGTGACCGCCTGCATTTGATTACAAAGTTTGCCGACACCACGTATTCGGACCGCGATTTATCGGCGACCGACGGGGAGCAGTACTTCATGTTTGGCAAAGAAACGACGGGGTTGCCGGAACCATTCTTACGAGAATATGCGGACCGGTGTTTGCGGATTCCCATGACTGACGGCATCAGGGCGTTGAACCTATCCAACTGCGCCGCGCTAGTCATCTACGAAGCGCTGCGGCAACAAAACTTTGCGGGGCTGGAACGAGTACACGCCTACCCACACGACAAACTCAAGTAAACGTACGTCCGGGCGTTACCAACCACTGGTAGCGCTCATTTTTGTCGTGGGAGTATGGTGGCGGGGCATAACCGGGGTTGCGGCTTACGCGACCTGCGCCGCTATTGCTTCACCCGCACGCTCCAGCCCGTTCCGGGCTTCCCACGAATAATTGCGCCTGAGAAAAATCACTCAGGCGCAATTATTTGCCGCTGTACGTCAATAAGTGCCAGTAAGTGTTGACGCACAACTGGCACTAATTTCCAACAGCGCTTCGGGGTCGTAGCAACAGCGTCTCCGGTCACGACGCCTTCACCCCGGTTAGGCGCCACTGTCGCAGGACCACCCCCAATTGTACGTAAACTTGACAGTGAGTGGTTGGCGGCGGGGATAAATGTAGGCGACTGGGCCGGAACGGGGGCCGCTGTCAGGGGGCTTGCCGCCGTTGGAGCCGCAGGCGACTTACGGCGCGACGAATTCCAAGATTGGCCGGTGGTTTTTCCGGACAAGCTTGGAATCGCGCCGGAAACCGGCCGGGGTTTGCCGGTTGTAGGCTTCGCCCTAACAGCGGCCACCGTGGAGTGCCCACCAAGCCGGAATTTATCTCCGCCGCCAACCCCGCACCGTTGAATGCGACAGTGGGCGCGAAGTCTTGTATAATCGATTAGAGAAATGGGGGCACTAAGCCATGGCAAACAGACGCCGCAAAACAACTACTGCACGAAAATCGACCACCAAGCGCACAGCTGGCGGGGAATACACACTTAATTGGGTAGGGGCAATTCTACTACTTGTGAGCGTGCTGACCGCGACCCAGCTGGGCCTCGTTGGTGTCACCTTTGCCAACATGTTACGGATTGTTGTCGGCGATACCTTTGTGGTCGCGGCCTGGCTTCTCGCTATCCTGGGTGCGTGGCTGCTGTTTACCGGCAAGATGCCGCGGATTAAGCGCCGCGTCTGGTGGGGCGTCGCCGTTTTATACGTCGGTGTGCTTCTATGGCTAACGGCCTCGACCATGAACCAGTTAGCGGTACATAGCCACTTTATGTCGGCGTCGTGGACCATTTTGAAGGCCGACTTCCAGCAGCTGACTACCGCCAATCCGATTGGTGGTGGACAAATTAGCAGCGCCATTTATACTTTGACGTACGCCCTAGTGTCTTCGCTGGGCTCCTTCATTGTGGCCGGGATTGCCATCCTCGCCGGCGTAATGATTTTTCTCGGCGTCACGCCCGCACAGTTATTCGACGCGTTGCAAAGCTTTGGTGCGTGGATTGCTGAGGGCGGTCGTCGAATCCGTGATACCTATGTCAACTGGCGTGATGAGCATGACGCCCAGGCCGATGATGACGATGCGGCGGATAAACGTAACGCCAGCCGCAAGCAAAAACGTGCTGAGGCTCAGGCGCGTAAGGCGGACAAAGCCGCTGCTGGTAGTACCGACAAACCTTTACCAACTCCGCATGATCACGACGAACCATTGGTCGGACAGGTTGATAGTCCCGTTGCGGACGACGATTTTCACATCAACGTGCCGTCCTCTGCGGCCCCGACGAGCAAAGTTGCACCCAGCATGACGGTGCCAACACCGGCCGCCTCCGAGCACGCGCAGGATGAACACGCCGAGCAACTGTCTTACGACGACGCCTTTGCCCAAACTGGTGAACCCACCGATGATTACCAACTGCCATCGGTCGATTTATTGTCCCAGCCGCAGCCGGTTGACCAGTCGGAAGAATTAAGTGACATTCAGAAGAACCGTACCAAACTGGAGGCAACCTTCAAGAGCTTCGGCGTGGACGTCACCGTGAAGTCTGCCAGTCTCGGTCCTTCCATTACTAAGTATGAAATTGAGCCCGCAGTAGGGGTGAAGGTATCCAAAATTGTGAACCTGACCGACGACTTGGCCCTCGCGTTAGCGGCGAAGGACATTCGTATTGAGGCCCCGATTCCGGGTAAAAGTTTGATTGGGATTGAGGTACCTAACGCCCACGTGGCGACCGTTGGGTACCAGGAAGTATTCTCTGCAGTCAAGCAACACCCGAACAAACCGTTGGTGGTGCCGCTGGGTAAGACCGTTACTGGTGAAATTGTCACTAGCGACCTGGCCAAGATGCCGCACCTACTGATTGCGGGGGCCACTGGCTCGGGTAAATCAGTGATGATTAACGTCATTATTACCAGCCTGTTGATGACCACCAAGCCAACGGATGTACGGATGATGCTGATTGACCCTAAGAAGGTGGAGCTGTCCATTTACGACGGTATTCCGCACTTGCTAGCCCCAGTAGTGACTGAGGCCAAGCGGGCGCCGGCGGCTTTGAATAAAATCCTCAAGGAAATGGAACGGCGTTACGAGGCCTTCTCGGCTGCCGGCGTCCGGAACATGGAGGAGTTTAACCGCAAAGTCAACCAGGATCCGGACGGCAATGTGCCTAAGATGCCGTTCATTGTGGTCATTATTGACGAATTGGCCGACTTAATGATGGTGGCTGGTTCCGAAGTCGAAACCGCCATTATTCGGATTGGCCAGATGGCCCGGGCCGCCGGTATTCACATGATTATTGCGACTCAACGGCCATCCGTTGACGTTATCACTGGTCTCATCAAGGCCAACATCCCGTCCCGGATTGCCTTTGCCGTGTCCAGTGGGGTTGACTCCCGAACCATCCTGGATATGAACGGTGCGGAAAAGTTGCTGGGTCGTGGGGACATGCTGTACGACCCAATTGATATGAACAAACCACAGCGAGTCCAGGGCGCGTACATCCCGTCGGCCGACGTGGAAGCCATCGTGAAGTTTATTACCGACCAGGTGGCCCCGGCTTACGATGAATCGATGATCCCGACTGCTGAGGATGAGCAACCTGACGATCAGGGCGATGCTGAGGACGACCTCTTCGACGAGGCGTTGGCCTTCGTCGCCCAGAAGCAGGGAGCCAGCACTTCGATGCTCCAGCGACGTTTCCGGATTGGTTATAACCGGGCCGCCCGGTTAATTGACGACTTGGAGAATCGCGGCTACATTGGGCCTAGTCAGGGGAGCAAACCCCGGCAGGTTTTTGCCAAGCCTGCGGATGATCAGGGCGACAAGGATGGTCAAAGCGAATAACGTGGCCTAATAAAGGAGAATAGTTTGCGAACAAAAATTACTGATGGTGTGTACCTTAACGTAATTGAATCTAATCAATTTAAAACTACCCGCATTAACGTCCAGTTTTTGGCCCCGTTACGGGCACAGCAAAGTGGGCGGCGTGCGTTGCTCACCAGCGTGCTGGAAACTAACAGTGCCGATTACCCCACGCAGGACCAACTATCTGCCCGTCTGGAAGAGATGTACGGTGCCAGCTTCGGCTTTGGCGTTGCGCGTGAAGGCGCGGTGCACCGGATGGGGGCGGCGATCAGCGTGCTGAATGATCAGTACACCGACCATTCACTGCTACCAGACGCCTTTGCTTTCCTGCAATCCGTATTAATGCGGCCGTTGATGGCGGGTGACACGCTGGATCCCGCAACCGTCGAACGTGAGCGGGATAATATGCTCATGTACTTGGCGTCGTTAAAGGAGGACCGGGGCACCCAGGCGGCCTTGGCGTTACAACACAGTTACTTCGATGATGCCGTTCAGGCCGCCCCTAGCTTTGGGGAGCCCGAAGATATTGACGGTATTGACCCCGCAACGTTGACCGCTGTTTATCACGATGCCATTGCCCATGACGCGATTGAAATCATTGTGTTGGGGCCGGTCACGGTTGATACCGTGATGCCGTTGGCAAAACAACTGGGATTTGCGGCGCGCACGGTCGAACTGAGCACGGGTTACGACCAACCAGTGCAGTTGCCGGTACGGCGCGTCCACGAGCAGGCGGCGGTGCAACAGGCAAAGCTAAACTTGGGCTACCACGTAGAGAGTGACGATTGCGGGCCCCAGTACTTTGCCAGCATGGTAGCTAACCAGCTATTTGGTGGCTCACCGCTATCACTGCTTTTCCGGAACGTACGGGAAAAGGCGAGCCTGGCCTACTTTGCTAGCTCCAGCCTGAACCAGCGGCGTCATTTCATGATGGTTCAAACTGGAATTGAAGCTGAGAATCGCTCGGCCGCCGAGGCGCTCATCGCGGAGCAACTGGCTACCGTGGTACGCGGCGACTTTACGGATGAAATGCTCCGGACCATTAAGGACGAAATTTTGAACGGTCGGGAATCAGCGCTGGACAGCCAGCGGTTCCTGATGAATCAAGCGTTAACCGCAGCACTACAGCCAGCAGCGGCAATTGATCTAGCGACCTTTAGTGCGCGGGTCGAGGC
Organism: Lacticaseibacillus pantheris DSM 15945 = JCM 12539 = NBRC 106106; assembly: GCF_001591865.1. NCBI lineage: Bacteria > Bacillati > Bacillota > Bacilli > Lactobacillales > Lactobacillaceae > Lacticaseibacillus > Lacticaseibacillus pantheris. The sequence goes on along the minus strand of NZ_BCVS01000040.1, from coordinate 12,915 downwards.
CGTTACGCGGGAAGACGTGGCTGCAGCGGCCGCCACGTTCAAGCTCCAGGCGGTGTACTTTCTTGATGGGGAGGAACAATAATGGACGATTCGACCAAACAGTATGCGGACGCGGGTGAGTCCCTACGGCGGGTGACCCTACCTAACGGGTTACGGTTGCAGTTGGTAGTCAAGCCCGATTATCACAAGACCTACGCTGTGTTCACCACTAATTTTGGGGCGGTGGATGATCAGGTGCGGTTGCAGGCTGATGCTGAACCCGTGGTTGTGCCCGCGGGGACGGCGCACTTTCTGGAACACAAACTTTTTGACAAAGCTGACTATGACGCCTTCGACCTGTTTGGGGCCAGTGGGGCGTCCGCGAACGCCTTTACTAGCGCCACCAAGACCAACTACCTGTTCTCAACCACGCGTAACGTGATGCACAACGTGGAAATCCTGCTCGACTTTGTCCAGGATCCGTACTTTACGGACGCGACGGTGGCCAAGGAGCAGGGGATTATTGGTCAGGAAATTCAGATGTACGACGATGATCCCGGTTGGCGTGCTTATACCAGCGTGTTGGCCAACCTGTACCCGAACCACCCGTTGAGTCAAGACATTGCGGGCACGGTGGCGTCGATTAGTGAGATCACGCCCGATATTCTCCGGGCAATGCATGCCGCTTTTTACCACCCGACCAACATGGTCTTAACGGTAGTCGGCAACTTTGACGCCGATGAACTGATCCGGGTAGTGGCTGACAACCAGGCGGGCAAAGCTGAAGTCGTTGCTCCACAAGATCGCATCACCCACAGTGATTATGATTTGAGTGTGGTTCAGCCGTATAGTGTGAAGCGGATGGACATCGTGCGGCCCAAGGGCTACGTTGGCCTTAAGGGTGCCACGTCGATTGGTGAGGACGCCGCGGGGTTGCGGTTGGAGCTCGCCACGCGGTTATTCCTGGAACTCATCTTTGGTGATTCAGGCCACACGTACGCTGACTGGTACGACACGGGTGTGATTGATGATACCTTTGGTTACGAATTTACCGTTGGCCGCGGGTATAACTTTGCGTTGTTTAGTGGGGATGCGACTGACCCTAACCGCATGACGAACGCCATTATGCAGGCTCTGCACGGGTTTGAGGATAATCCCGACGTGAATGCCGACCGGTTGGCCCGCTTGGTCAAAGCTTCATTAGGCAAGTACTTTGCGTCATTAAATTCGCTGGAGACTATTGCCAATCAGCTGGCGAGCCGAGCATTTGGTACCACCAACATGTTTGATTATCCGGCCATCATGGCGGACATGCGTCTGGACGAGGTGGTGGCCGCGGGACGGCAGCTGGTAAACGACGATGGGGTGACCATTCTGCACATGCTGCCCGCTACGGAGGAAGAGGCATGAGCACGGCGTTAATTTTAGGCGCATCCGGCGACATCGGAGCCGCTACGGCCCGCGAATTGGCGAAGCAGGGATGGAGCCTGTACCTCCACTTTCACAATAACGAGGACCGCATTAATGCGCTGACGGCTGAATTGGCTGCGGCATACCCCCATCAGGATTTCCTGACGGTACGGGCGGACCTGACCGACGTGCAGTCAGCGGACGCGATTGTGCAGCAACTTTTTAGCGTTGATGCGGTGGTGGTTGCGGCGGGGATGACGTACTACGAGTTGTTTGCCGACACGACCGTCGAGCACTTGACGAACTTGTTGCGGGTGCACCTGTTAACCCCCATGGCCGTCATCCGGCAACTACAGGACAAGTTGGCGGTCAGTGGCCACGGGCGCATCGTGTTTGTTGGGTCGGTCTACGGCGAGGCTGGTTCACCGATGGAGGTGGGCTACAGTACGGTCAAAGGGGCGCAGTCGGCCTTTGCCCACGCGTACGCCCAGGAGGTTGCCAGCCTGGGCATTACGGTGAACGTTGTGGCTCCGGGTGCGGTGGATACTAAGATGAACGCGGAGTTTGGCCGTGCGGCTTTGGATGCGGTCACGGAGGACATTCCGGCGCAACGCTTGGCCCAGCCAGCAGACATTGCGTTCTTTATCAACACTTTGATTTCAGAAAGCGCCGGTTATTTAACTGGGCAAACGTTAAACGTAACGGGCGGTTGGTTACGCTAAAAGCCTAGGGATATAACCATTTCTTAATTCAAGAAGCTGGTGCAGTATGTTAGACTTACTAGTGATGAAACTATGTAAACGGGTGAGGATATAAATTATGGACGAGATCGGCCAGAAGCTTCGTGAAGCACGATTAGAGAAGGGCTACACGCTTGACGATCTGCAGCAGATTACTAAGATTCAAAAACGCTACTTGATTGCAATTGAGGAGGGGCACTTCGACGCCCTGCCTGGCGATTTCTACGTGCGTGCGTTTATCAAGCAGTACGCCCAGGTTGTCGGACTGGATGCGGCGGCCTTGATGGAGCAGTACCAGCAGGATATTCCCGAGGTCAAGCCGGAAAACGTGGTGCCTGATCCAGAGGATAGCCCCACACGGACAACCACTAAGCCGCAAAGTCGGGGAGCTCGGTTACGGCGCTTCCTGCCGCAAATCATTATCGCGGTGGCCGCGGTGGTCATCATTGCGGTTGTGTACGGACTGACTTTAACGTCACAACGGTCAAATGATACGACCAGCGATATTCCGGTCTCTAAGTCCAGCACTAAGGATGATTCTGACAGTATTGCTTCCAGCAAGAAGTCGAGTAGCAAGAGCAGTTCTAGCAGCAGTAAGACTAGCAGTAGCTCTAGCAACAAGGCAGCGTCCAAGTCGAGCAGCAAGAAGACGACTAGCAAGAAATCAAGCAGTAAGTTTAGTATTTCTAAGCCGAGTGTCTCGGGGAGTACCCAGAACTTTACTCTGAGTCACTTCCCGAATAGTGGCAACAAGGTGACGCTTAAAGCTTCATCTGGTACCGCCTGGGTTAGTGTTAGTGTGTCCGGGACAACTACCTGGCAGGGGACGCTGGAGTCTGGCAAGTCGCATACGGTGAGCCTCGCTAGTGGTACGACCGCATTTACGGTCAGCACCGGTAACGCTCCGGCTACCAGTGTGACTATCAACGGTAAGAAGGCGGCCCTTAAGTCCAGCACAAGTGTTGTGCAGACACTCACCTTTGACGCTTCAGGCAGTAATTAATAATTGAGTAGTTTGCAGAATGGTCACGTATCGGGCGGATTGTCTGGTGCGTGACGTTCTGTTTACGGGTATAATTGCGCTGGTGGCCGGTTGCAGGTCGGGACCGGCCAATAAACGAACTTCGTTTTGGGAGGAATTTTTGTGAATTTACCGAATAAATTAACCATGATGCGCATTATTTTAATTCCCATCTTTACTCTAGTTTTAGCGTTGGGTTGGCCCATGGGTACCGTTACCTGGATGGGCACGCGGATTGCGGTGAGTGCTATCGTTGCTATGGCTATTTTCGTGGTGGCGTCCCTGACGGACTTTGCTGACGGTCAGATTGCGCGGCGGAACCACCTAGTCACGAACTTCGGCAAGTTTGCCGACCCATTGGCTGACAAACTGCTGGTCATCACGGCCTTCATTTTCCTGGCAGTGCAGGGAAGCGTTCCGGCGTGGGCGGTTGCCATTATTTTATGGCGGGAACTGGCAGTGACTGGGTTAAGGTTGTTGCTATCCAACGAGGGTGAAGTGCTGGCAGCGGCATGGCCGGGTAAGATTAAAACCACGACGCAGATGATTGCCATCATTTTGCTATTGTTGAACAACGTCGGCTTTGCCGCCATCGGTTTCCCGTTGGCCCAGATTTTCTTCTACGTAGCGGTGTTCTTCACCATTTACTCGGGGGTCGAATATTTCTACAAGAACCGCGGCGTCTTTGCCGATAGTTTCTAAATTTAATCAACCGATTATGCGGTGGGTGTTATCGTAGGTTTTGAGCCCGCCATGAACAAGCTTGGGCCAGTGGACAGTTTCCGCTGGCCCAAGCTTGTTCTGGTGATGAGTACTGTTGGCAGTATTAAGGGCAAAGTGGGGGCCGTTACTGCCCAACTTGGGCAAATATGCCGACCAAAAAAGTTTGGCCGAGGCCAAATTTAATTGTGCTAAACTAAGTGGAAATGCGAAATAACTATTCAAGGGGGTAGCCATGAACGCGGAATTAATTGCTGTAGGTACGGAAATGCTGTTAGGACAGATTGTGAACACCAACGCTGCGTATTTAGCGCGGACGTTGGCCCATCTGGGTATCGGTAGTCGGTACCAGCAGGTGGTGGGCGATAATCAAAAACGGTTAGACGGGGCGATTACCGTTGCGGAAAAGCGTAGCGATATCATCGTCCTGATGGGGGGCCTTGGCCCCACGCCTGACGATCTAACGAAGCAAACGTTGGCGGCACACTTGGGCCGCGAGTTGGTGACGGATGCCAACCACCACGATAAGTTGGTAGCCATGGCCAAGCGCAAGCAGCAGGCCCTCACGCCGAACAATTTGGTCCAAGCAATGTTGCCGTCAGGTGCGACTCCGTTAACTAATCACAACGGGTTAGCCGTGGGTGCATTTATGGAGGACGGGGGACACCGATACGTCTTGTTGCCCGGACCGCCGCGTGAATTCAAAATGATGGTGGATAAAGAGCTGGTGCCCTTACTTGCGGGGCAGCAGCAACAGGTACTGGCCAGTGAAACCATGCACTTTTTTGGTTTAGGTGAATCCGCGCTGGTCACCGAGATTGGTGACATTATCGCCGAACAAGGTAACCCAACCGTTGCACCCTACATTGGTGACTATGAGGTGGAGTTACGTTTAACCGCGCGGGCAGATAACGACGAGGACGCGCAGGCGATGATTGCACCAATGCGGACCGGGATTCTTCAGCGGATTGGTCAGTACTACTACGGGAGCGGTGATAAAACCCTTGCAGCCCACGTGGTGCATGCACTCGAAGACGCTGGGGCAACCATTACTGCGGCGGAGAGTCTAACTGCCGGGGCCTTTCAATCCGCGCTAGGTAGCGTGGCGGGAGCGTCGAACGTGCTGAACGGTGGCTTTGTGACCTATGCTCCGTCGGCCAAAGAGCAGTTGGTGGGTGTTGACGCCGACGTGATTGCGAGTGATGGTGTTGTGAGTGCCGCCACTGCCCAAGCAATGGCAACAGGGGCGCAACGAACGCTGGGTGCCGATATCGGCGTCGGTTTGACCGGCGTGGCTGGTCCCGATGGCCTGGAGGGACACCCCGCGGGTACGGTATGGATTGGCTTAGCGGTTGGTGATCACGTCACCGCCACGGAGTTTCATTTCCAGGGTAGTCGTAATGATGTCCGGGGCCGGGCGGTTAAGTCAGCATTACTCATGGTGTTACAAGCACTTAAAAAATAAATTATTGTCGTGGGAACATTTGTTCGATTTTTGCTTGTAATTAGGTGAACTGACCGGTATGATGGTTGTAGTGATAAATGTGAAACGAAGGAGGCCGTATTGTGGCTGATAAAGGCGAAACAAAGGAACAGGCCGCACGTCAGGCGGCATTGCAGACGGCGCTAAAGAAGATTGAAAAGAACTTTGGTAAGGGTTCGATTATGCGGATGGGCGACAAGTCCGATACCCGCGTGTCGACCGTATCCTCAGGCTCCCTAGCCCTCGATAACGCTTTGGGTGTCGGCGGTTTTCCTCGTGGACGGATTATCGAAGTGTACGGACCAGAAAGTTCTGGTAAGACCACGTTGGCTTTGCATGCCGTGGCTGAGGTTCAGAAACAGGGTGGTACCGCCGCGTACATCGATGCTGAAAACGCGATGGACCCGAAATACGCTACCGCTTTGGGGGTCAACATTGACGACTTATTGCTTTCCCAGCCAGATACCGGTGAGCAGGGGCTGGAAATTGCCGATGCGCTGGTTTCTAGTGGTGCCATCGACATTCTCATTATCGATTCCGTGGCCGCATTGGTGCCACAGGCGGAAATTGATGGTGAGATGGGGGATGCGCACGTTGGGCTCCAGGCCCGCATGATGTCGCAGGCCCTGCGCAAGCTTTCCGGTCAGATTAACAAGACGAAGACGATTGCCATCTTCATTAACCAGATTCGTGAAAAGGTTGGGGTGATGTTCGGTAACCCCGAAACCACGCCTGGTGGGCGTGCTCTGAAGTTCTACGCGACCGTGCGTTTGGAAGTGCGGCGTGCGGAGCAGATCAAGGAAGACGGCGTGGTAATTGGTAACCGCACCAAGATTAAGGTTGTCAAGAACAAAGTGGCACCGCCATTCCGATTGGCTGAAGTGGACATTATGTACGGGCACGGTTTCTCCCAGACTGGTGAAATTGTCGATATGGCCGTAGATAAGGAAATTATGCAGAAGAGTGGTTCTTGGTACAGCTACGGCGAGGACCGTATTGGTCAAGGCCGTGAGAAGACCAAGAACTACCTGGATGAGCACCCCGACATGAAGGACGAGATTCGCCTCAAAGTGCGGTCTGCGTACGACATGGACGGCATGGGTGAAAGTGTCGAGGAAGAGACTGAAGAACTTGCCGGGGGTACGAAGGACAAGAAGAAGACTTCGGACCCTGAGACGTTGGTTTAGGGTACGTATAACCACGTGAAAAATGACTGATAGTCTGTGAAAGTGTTGCCGCTGAGGCAGCACTTTTTTAATTGGATAACGGCCGCAATTATCTGCGTAATATTTTTTTACGAAGTGGGTAACGTTGGGGTATTGCCTAGAGTACCGGGAATTTAATGCCGTTAGCGCGGCTTTGCAAGCGGTTTAATTCCCGCGGTGACGGGCTTAGAAAGTTGACACACCTATTAGACAAGGTTAAACTTAATAGCTGTAATAATCTTTAAAAATTTAAACTAGCATCTGAAATTTGCACAATTTAGATGATGCGGAGGTGAAAACGTGAGTTCAGTAACTCTGATCGCGATAGCCCTTGCCGCAATCATCGCTTTAGCTATTGGTTTAGTAATCGGTTATGCATTACGCAAAAACTGGTATGAAACCAAATTAGACCAAGCCACCGGTACGGCAACGGGTATTATCGCAGCGGCTGAAAAAGAAGCCGCAACCTTGAAGAAGGAAAAGGTTCTTGAAGCCAAGGAAGAAACGACCCGTTACCGAACCCAGGTTGAGGACGAATTAAAGGAACGGCGGAGTGAGGTCCAAAAATCCGAAAACCGCCTACTTAGTCGTGAGGAAAGCCTGGATAAGCGTGACGACACTTTGGACCGGAAGGAACAAAGCTTAACGGATCGCGATAACCACTTAAAGGATCGTGAGCAGGAATTAAACGCACGGGCAGCCAAACTCGATAAGAGTGACGAGGTGCAACGTGCCGAACTGGAGCGGATTGCCGGCCTTTCAACCGACGATGCGCGCGAGGAAATTCTTGCCCAGACTAGGAATGAGTTAGCTCATGACCAGGCACTGATGATCAAAGACAGTGAGGATGAGGCCAAGGCCACTGCTGACCGGACGGCGCGGGCAATTATTGCCGATGCCATCCAGATGAGCGCGGCGGACGTCGTTTCAGACGCCACGGTGACGGTGGTCAACCTGCCTAACGATGACATGAAGGGCCGCATTATTGGCCGTGAGGGTCGGAACATCCGTACTTTAGAGACGTTGACGGGTATTGATATTATTATCGATGACACACCAGAAACGGTGGTTCTGTCAGGCTTCGACCCGGTTCGCCGGGAAGTGGCCCGTCTGGCTTTGGAAAAACTCATTAAGGATGGACGCATTCATCCAGCACGAATTGAAGAAATGGTCGACAAGGCCCGTAAGGAAATTGACGACCAGATTCGCGAGTTTGGTGAACAGACCATCTTTGATTTGGGTATTCACAAGATGCACCCGGACCTGATTAAGATTCTCGGCCGGATGCACTATCGGACTAGTTACGGTCAAAACGTTCTGGACCACTCCGTTCAGGTTGCCAAGTTGGCGGGAGCCATGGCGGCCGAATTGGGTCAGGACGAAGCTTTAGCGAAACGCGCGGGGTTATTACATGATATTGGGAAGGCGTTGGACCACGAGGTCGACGGTTCCCACGTTGAAATCGGCGTTGAAGTGGCGAAGAAGTACCATGAGCCTAAGGTCGTGATCAACACCATTGCGTCACATCACGGGGACACGGAACCAACCAGCATCATTGCGGTGTTGGTGGCGGCGGCAGATGCAATTTCTGCGGCTCGGCCGGGTGCCCGGAGCGAATCACTTGAACATTACCTCCACCGTTTGGAGAAACTGGAAGAGATTGCCAATGACTTTAAGGGCGTCGATCACAGTTATGCCATTCAGGCGGGACGTGAAATTCGCGTGGTTGTTGCTCCAGACCAGTTAACTGATGAGCAATCGGTAGTACTGGCACGTGATGTCCGTAAGAAAATTGAAGATGAACTTGAGTATCCTGGCCACATTAAGGTCACGGTTATTCGGGAAAAACGTACCGTTGAGTACGCCAAGTAGGCGGGTATACGGGACGGCGGGGGACGCGACTAGGTCGGGTCCTCTTTTTTTTAGAGAGCGGAGCAGGCCGTTTAGAAAGCAGAGTATAAGACACCAGCACCGAAAGGCCCGAACTTGGTCTTTTGGTGCTGGTGTCTTATATGTCGCTTTCTGGCTTGCGCAGCTCATTTCAATAAGCACGGATAACGCGAGAGTCCGGTAGCATTCACCGCCAGCGATAATAACGCCGTAAAGGTGCCGATCCCAAAACGTTACTTTCCTCTAAAAAATAAACAATTCCGCAATCTCGGCCTTAGGACCCATGCACCAATTCACCCCTACATGCAATAATATAGACATCATAAAGTGTGGTTTAGTTCAGTTTGGGGGTACGCATATGAATGACCGGGAGCGCATCATTGACCTCATTAAGCGCGGTGTAATTTCCAGCGCAGAGGGCCTGACGTTACTTGAGGATATTGCAAAGCAGGGTGGCGTGACGGGCCGTTCTGGACGGACCATTGTGGTCGACTGGCATGGCGATGATGCAACCACCATGACGACGGCGGCCCGGGTCCGGCAGCATAATGAGCAGGCCGTTTTACGGGCTGAGGAAACGCGGACCCCTAACAAAGGTGCGGCTGGTACACCATCATCATCTGATGAACGTGACGAAGAGCAGGCCACTGTCGGCAAGCGACCGTTACGTTACCTTTTTCGGCGGTCGATGCGTGATGTAATTGACAACGTCGACTGGCACGACGTTGCACGGCGCCTCCCGGGTGGTCAGAACCGGCGTGGGACTAAAACCTTTGACTTTGCCGATTGTACTGCTAGCGTGTTGGCCTTTGAGGTTGCTAACGGTTCGGTACACTACCGTACGTGGGATGAGCCGGGGGTACACATCACGGCTGATGTGCGGGTCTATGGTCGGAACGATGGTGACCCAGCACAGATATTGGCTGATCGGAGCGTGATTCATGCCGACGGTGACAGCCTGTCGTTCCGCGTGCCGGACAAGCGCATTACGGTTGACCTGGACGTGCGGTTGCCGCGGCGTGAGTACGACCACTTTGATACCCAAGTACTGAATGGTGACGTGGCATTTGATGAAATCTCCGGTCAGGATTTTTACGTCAAGTTAGCGAACGGCAATTTGCGGGTGCGGTCATTAAAGGCCAGTATGTTTGAAGTGGAAAACGTGAACGGTGATATCAGCGTTCGTGATTTAGCGGCACAAGATGCCGTGATGAGCACAGTCAATGGTGATTTAACGGTCATTGGTACGGTCAACGCACTCCGCTTTCAGACGGTCAACGGCGTAGCGCGAGCGGATATGAATGCGCCGGTCGAGTCCATTACGGGAGCCTCAGTGAACGGCAACGTTGGTGTCAGCCTACCGCGCAACGCCGCACTTACGGGTCACGTGCAGACCCAATTTGGCCGGCTAGTCTTTCAGGCGCATGACGTACCAAACCCGGAAAACGCCCGTCAAGTTGACCTTAACCGCTCGGGCGAAAAGTCGGGTAACCTGTCACTGAGCACGGGTGCTGGGGATATATTAATCTTTGATAATTAGGAGGGACGACGATGCCAATTCTTGGCTGTTTAGCGGCAATTATTATCTTCATCATAGTTGCGGCAATTATCAGTATTTTTGCGAGCGTGGCCTGGTTTCTCATTGAGTTTATTGCGTTACCGTTACTGGTGGTGATGTTAATCGTTTGGCTGATAACTAGTCTAACGGGTGGCGGACGTCATCAAGACCGCCCCGGGCCAAGGAATGACGATCCGGGCTGGCGGGACGATGGCGACTACTCGCAGGGACCGCGACGAGAAGTGCATAACTTGAATGATGATGACGACGAACCAAAACAGTAATTAAAATGACCAGGATGCTATCCGCTCAACGGGTGGCATCCTGGTCATTTACTTTATTGATTGTTGAATTAATTTGCAGCTTTGTGGCGTGCACCGCGAATCGCGGACACCATCATCGGGATTAGTGAAACGATGATAATCCCAATCACGACAAGGCTAAAGTGCTCCTTGACGACAGGGTAGTTACCAAACCAGAATCCTGCAGCGCAGCAAAGTGTCACCCAGGAGACCGCTCCTAGTAGGTTGTACGGTAGAAAACGCCGGTAGGCCATAGTCGAGCTACCCGCGACAAAGGGGATGAAGGTGCGGATGATGGGCATGAAGCGGGCAATCGTGATGGTAAATCCACCCATACGGTCGAACAAACCTTCCGCCTCGTGCAATTTTTCCTCGTTGATAAAACGGCCAAAGAACTTACTATTCACGGCGGCTTTGCCTAAGCCCTTAGCCACGTGGAAATTCAACGAATCACCAAGGATGCAGGCCGCCAAAAAAAGGAAGACGAAGAGCCAAATATTGAGGTGATAGACCGAGTTGGCGGCAAGGGCGCTAGCGGCAAATAGCAGCGAATCGCCGGGCAAGAACGGCAGGATGATGGCCCCTGTTTCGATAAAGATGATGGCAAACAGGATGGCGTAAGTCCAACCGCCGAATTGGTTGACGATGTTTACGAGGTGCGCGTCAATGTGAATCACGAAATCAATGAGTGTTGACATTTTTTCCTCCCAGATTTGATACTACCATCTGATTGTACACGAAGTTTGGTGGCGGAGGGAGTTAAGTTTTGGTAAGAGCGGCTGGGATGGGGTGATTTCAGTCCGTGGTCGCGTGGTTGGGGGGCCTACCCGCCAGTCGATTACCCGCTACTACTGGCCAATGACCGCTGCAGAGTGTGGCGGCTGGCGGAGGTCCGGATGAATGGTCCGGAGGGCGGCGTCCACCGCGATGGGTGCCTCACCGAATGCGTTCGCAATCAGTTTAACTTTGCCGGGATAAGTGACAACATCCCCGATTGCAAACACTCCGGGGCGCGACGTCTGGTATAGACGGTCGACCGCAACCTGGTTGTGTTCCAGGCTCAGGTCCCAGCGCCGTAGCTGCTTATTGTCGCTAGCAAAGCCGTAGTTGACCAGGAGACGGTCGACCACCAGCTGCTCGTGTTGGTCACCGTGGATGGGGCGCAGGTCGATGGCGAGTTTGCCGGTTGCTGTGGTGTCCAGTGCATTAATGACAAAGGGGGTGTGGATGGCCACGGCACTTTGTTGCAACTGGGCAACGCTGCTCTCTAGTCCACGAAACTGTTGGCGTCGGTGAATGAGGTGTACGGATGATGCCTGGTCGACCAGTGCTAGGGCCCAGTCGATTGCGGAATCACCGCCCCCGGCAATTGCAATATCTTGGCCCTGCAAGGCTGCCAGGTCGCGCACCGTGTAGATGATGCGGTCGCCGTCCCAGTCGGTGGGGTAGTCAACGGCCAGACGCCTAGGGGCAAAGGCGCCGCCACCTGTGGCAATCAGCACGGTCTGCGTGGCAATCGGCTCGTGATTCGTTTGCAACACATAGCCGTGAGGATTAGCCGCAGACGTCGGTGTGTCTGCATCGACTTTGATCCAATCGATATCTAGGTTGCTATCCGTGGCGGGAATGATGCCATCAACACGCGTATCAAACCGGACTTTGGGGTGGAAGTGATCCATCTGCGCGCTTAAACGCGCCGTTAGGTCCACACCGTTAATACCGTCAATGCCGGCAATATCGTAAATCATTTTTTGTGGGTACTGGGTTGCCGGCTGGCCGCCAAGTTCGCCCGTGCTTTCTACTAGTAAAACGTCCGCTCCACGCATGCTGGCGTAAAAAGCCGCGAACATGCCTGCGGGGCCGCCGCCGATAATGGTTAATTCGTATTGATGTAACATGATCATTATCCTTTCTATATACCTGACCAGTGTACACACTATCTGCGCGCGCCGCTAGTTTTTCCCCATACTTTTAGTTAGTGCTTACGAAATGGTGGGGATGTTGGTACGTGGTGGTTCCGGCAAATAGGGCTTAATCCGTGGTCGGAGCTGAGAGCCTCACGCTCCGGCCGTACCGGCCTCCCGCGAATGATGTAACTCGAGCAAAAACCGCTCGATTTCCATCATTTGATTCTGTACGTCGCTTCGCTCCAACAGAACTACGGGTATACAGCCGCCACGGATTAAGCCCTATTTGCCTACACCACCACGTACCAACTTCATCATTGGTTTACCATCCATTGTGATAATTGCAGTTCCTTAGAGTGTGATTATTTGCCCTGATTGTTAGTAAATCTGGCACTGATATCAAAGTTATGGTCACGACATTAAGATAGCCGATTGTTTGTTGCTAAAAATATTGTGGGGTTCATAGCAGGGTGAATTGGTCGGTGGGCTGAGCCGACTGGAACGGTGATTGCTGCTATTGGCTGGTCGTACTGGCGTGGTGGCTCCGGTTGAGCGGCTGGTCTCCGCGACCACGCTAGTACGACCAACGTTAGATGTTGATCCTTATGTTTACGAAGGAGTTTACAGCCCTAATTGAAATAGTAGAACAGCCCCAGACAAATCTGTAGTGCATATTCGCGTGATTACTGGAGTTTATTCT
>NZ_BCVS01000039.1:0-19044 GCF_001591865.1 Lacticaseibacillus pantheris DSM 15945 = JCM 12539 = NBRC 106106 | reverse complement strand
GAGCGCCGCAGCCGTTCGTTCAACTCAAGGGAGGAACCATCATGAAACTATACCAAGGACTGACACAAGTAACCGTTAATGACGCGATGATTGATGATGCGCCCAATTTCGATATCACCACAGAGCTGGTTGCACCACTCCACTTCACGCCGAGTGAACTGTACCACTACATCGACTCAGTATTACAACCGGGTAGCCGGCACGACGAAAACAACCTTCGTTACGTTACCGACGCCCCGTTCATTGCTGAAAATTATGACTTTAAGGCGTTCACAACCATGGTTGACGTAACCACCTTTGAAGGTAAAATGCAGGTGGCACGTGCTCTGGTCGATGACCTGAACCGGCACGTATCCATTAATGTGGACACGGCCGACCACCACTTTGCCATCATTTTCGTTGACTAATAATCGTAGCAAATTGGGTCCTGAATACTCCGCGCGAGCTTCTCGACCCTATTTATTTTGAACATCACCACTCACAATCAGAAAGCGAATTTTGTCATGAATCAGAAACACTCCAAGCACCAGTACCCATCCATGCGCAACCGCGTACTGCCCAAGAATCCACTCAGTGGTCTGCCGGCGCCCACCAAAGTTGAATCCGGAATCGTTGCGGCCCTACCCAGCCTACGCAACAAGCGGGTGGCCGTTATCAATTCGGGCTCGTCGTGGCTCACGGAGTACGCCGTTAACGCTGGGGCGGACTCGGTCATTGGCGTTAGCCAGCATCGACATCAAGTCGATGCTGCACGCCAGCACACAGCTAGCGCCCAGTTGCGTTACCGCCTACTGCCCGCAAACCACTGGCAGCTACTAGGCGGTGCGTATGACATCATGGTTGCACGGGTTACCAGCAACGTGGAACTAATTGGCGCGGCGGCGGCCACCGGCGTGGTGGATGCTAAACACGGCTGTGTAGTCATCATTAATGACGGCTTAAACGTCGCGACGATCCGCCGTGTACTCACCGACCCACTAGAATGTGGCGGCCGGGTATGGAACAACACCCAAACAACTGGCAACACGCTAGTATTCCGTCCGCAAAGGTAGCCAGATAACGGCACAATGTATGACAACGCGAATATTTATGCGCACTTTTATGACTTAATAGAACATAAACGGCAGATTCATGATAAAATAGTTCCAGTTTACCAAAATGAGAAATGGGGAATGAACATATGGATAGTGGCCAAGTCGCCGCGAATATACTGGTGATGGTCGTTACCTTCATCTTCGCGGCGTTTTTCGTTGCGAGTGAATTTGCACTGGTACAAAGTCGTCCCAGTGCTTTGGAAGAATTATTGGATAGCGGGCAGGGCAACAAAAAACGCCTCACCCGTGCGTTGAAGATGGTCCACAACCTGAATGAGTACCTGTCCACCACCCAAGTGGGTGTGTCGTTGGCCGGGATTATCATTGGTTGGATTGGTGAGGAAACCGTTGAGTTTCTCCTCATTGACCTCATGGGTCTGGTCCACCTGCAACTACCTCAAGGTGGGCTACGGACAATCGGTGCCATCCTTGGTGTGATTATCCTGACGTACCTCGAAGTCGTTTTAACCGAAATTGTGCCTAAGAACATTGCCATCGACTTTTCAATCAAGGTCCTAATGTTCGTGGTGACCCCACTACATTACTTTCACATCATCTTCTACCCGTTTGTATGGTTACTAAACAAATCGTCAGTCGGTATTGTGAAAATGATGGGGATCAAACCCGCGGACGAGAGCAACGAGGCCTTTTCACAGGCTGAAATTCTCAACCTGAGTAAAAACGCCATTTCAACCGGTGACATGGATAAGAACGATGTCGTCTACATGGAACGCGCCTTTGACCTCAACGACAAAACTGCCCGGGACATCATGGTCGACCGCACGCGCCTGATTGTGGTGGACGTTACCGACACGGTTCATGACGTTTTACGCCTGTACCTCAAGGAAGGCTTTAGCCGGTTCCCCGTGGTCGCGAACGGCGACAAGGACAAGATTCTGGGTTACGTTTACGTGTACGACCTAATTCGTCAGTCGCTGGCTGACGATAGCATCACGATGTCCAAAGTATTGCGGACAATCGTAACCGTACCCGAATCCACACCGATTCATGATATCCTGCAGCAGATGATTCGGCGCCAGGCGCCAATTGTCGTCGTCGCGGACGAGTATGGTGGGACAAGTGGTATTGTGACAGACAAAGATATTTACGAGGAACTATTCGGTACGGTCAAAGATGAAATCGATGATGTGTCCGACGAGTACATTCTGGCGACGGACAAAGATAACGTCTACAAGGTTAGTGGTAAAACCACGATGTACGACTTTGAGCGGTTCTTCCACACCGACATCCCGGACTTTGAAAATTCCGACGTGGTAACGGTTGGTGGCTCCATCATCGAACTGTACCCCAACCTCAAGCAAAACGACGAAATTGAGTTGGGCCGTTTTACGTTCAAGGTAATTGACTATGATCCAGGGTTCTTCGACTGGTTTGAGGTGACGGATAACCAACCCGATGCCGACAACGACGAGGCTACCCCTACCAGTGCCGCGTCAGCAACGAACGACCAGGACGATTAATAATTTTAAGTGCTCAAAAAAGCTTCCAGACAATCTGCCCGGAAGCTTTTTTGCTGCCATCAATTAGTGCTAGCAATCTTTGCACGTTTTGTATGCCGCTAACCAGATTAGGACCAACTTTGCCCACAAATGTAGGGGTAGCAACGGTTGCGCGGCTACAATAATAGTTGGAGTGAACCGGATACTACTTGAAGTACTGACCCAAGAAGTTCAGTACGCGACGCTTGTACGCGGCCGGATGGGTGGCCAGGCTCTTCGCGTGTCCCGCCCCGGGGACCACCCATAACTCCTTGGGGCCACGGGTCGACCGGTAGTTGGCGTACACCATCTTGGTCGGAACGAAATCGTCTTTGGCCCCGTGAATAAACAGCATCGGTCGGCGATTGCGCGCCAGGGTGCTGCTCGTCTTCGCGGCCGCAAAGTTGTTGTGGGTAATGACACTAGCCGTGGCAATAACGCCCGGTACTAACGGCCAGCGTGGTAGGTTGTACATCGACTGAGCCTTAGCCGCTAACTCGTCCGCAATGCTAGTGTACCCGCAATCCTCAATGAACGCCTTGACCTGATGCGGTAATTTCAGCCCCGCAGTGTACATCGTGGTCGCCCCACCCATGGAGACGCCGAACATTGCGATTTTGCTATTCGGGCCCACGCGTGTAATTACCTGCTTAATCCAGCCACGGTAATCCAACCGGTCCGGCCAGCCATAACCGATGTAATTGCCGTCGGATTGGCCGTGACCCCGGTCGTCAGGCGCCAGCACGTTGTAACCCGCATCGTGGAACAAGCGAATATAGCTGGCCATATCCTCCTTGGTGTTCATGTAACCGTGGGCCACCACGACAGTCTTCGTCGTTTTGTGTGTGGCCGGGACGTAATCCGCCACTAGCTGCCACGTGGCATGTCCCGTGGCCGACTCGTGCCACGTCTGCTTACGGACGTGCTGTAGCCAATCCTTATCCACCCGCTCCTGGCGCGTATTGCCGCTACCGAGAAAACTTTTCTTGCTGGGGACAAAGGCAAAGTTGTAAAAGTACAGGCAGGCCGCACAGTAAGCCACCACAATCAAGGTCACTAACCCGCCCAACAACCACCACACCCACTTATGCTTGCTAAACCATCGTTTCATTACTTCGTTCCTCCATCCTTGCCGTCGTTCACCATTATCACAGCGGTCACAAGGTGTGACACGCCACACATCATTTCGGGAGGCATTACTATGAACACTGATCAAGCCATGACCGCCTTCATTGACAGTTACTTCCGCGCCGTCAAGGGTTTTACCGCGGCGCTACAAGCGGCGGTCAGTCCTTACCAAATTTCCTTTGAACAATACCAAATCATGCGCGATATCGCCGTGGAACGCGTGCAGACCTTAACGGACATCGTTAAACTGCGCGGTGTGACCAAACCCGCCATCGCCCGGCAGATTAGCTCACTACTACGCCTCGGGTACGTTGAGCAAAATACTGCCAACGAAGACCACCGGCGCCGCCTAATCCACCTGACAACCACTGGGGCCGACGTGGAACGTATCATTACCGCCAACGCCCGCGAGCGGTTCCAAATCATCACCCAACACATGGGTGACGGCGAACTGGCACAGCTAACCGAACTGCTCGCACAGCTCAACGCCGCCCTGGAAACGCCAACCAACGAATGATCCACATATCATTATCCCGCGCCCCATCCGTGACAGACAACCGGTGGGTGTAACGGACGGTCGCAGTGCATCCCCACGTATGGCCAGGTACAGCCAACCAAAAGCGGGCCCTCAAAACGGGGCCCGCCTTTTTGGTGCTATCGCAATAATTATTGTTCGTGTGCGTAAATGTATTCACGGGTCATGGGCAGGTTCTTGCCTGATGCTCCCTTCGAAATGAGGTACTGGATAACGTCAATGTTTCCAGACTCAAACGAGGCTGCGGCCGCCTGCAGGTACAGATCCCACATCCGGACAAATTCTTTGCCCATCTCTGCACGAATTGCCCCACGTTTGGCGTTGAAGTTATGATCCCAAATTTCGGTAGTCCGCTGGTAATGCCGACGCAGTGGTTCCAGATCGTTAATCTGTAGCCCCGCGTCAACGATGTGCTGCGTCATTTCGGTCAGACCTGGCACATACCCGCCAGGGAAAATGTACTTCGTTAACCAGGCGTTCGTCGCCCCACCCTGCTGCCGGGTGATACCGTGAATCAAAGCCACCCCGTCATCATTCATCAGGTCGGCCACTTTCTGGGTGTAGAGCCCGAGGTTCTCCTGACCCACATGTTCAAACATCCCCACGGACGTCACGTAATCAAACTTGCGGTCCAGCTCACGGTAGTCTTCCAAAATGACTTCCGCTACGTCTTCCAACCCGTCATCGTGAATGCGCTGCTGAACGTACTTGTATTGCTCCTCACTCAGAGTGATACCAGTAACCTTCAGCCCATACTCCTTGGCCGCGGTCAGCATCAGCGTGCCCCAGCCACAACCGATATCCAGCAACGTCTTACCCGGTTGCGGGTCCAACTTATTGATGATGTGGTGCACCTTGTTAATCTGAGCCTGTTCCAGTGTGTCCGTGTCGTGTTCAAAGTAGGCACAGGAGTACGTCATGGTTGGGTCCAACCACGCCTTGTAGAAATCATTACTAATATCGTAATGGCTCTGCACGTCCTTCTTGCTCTTGGACTCAGTGTGCGACTGCTTGGGCAGGAACTTAATAAATTTCTTGTTGCGCATAAAGCTACCCGCACTCTCGTAGGCAGCCGTCAAAACGCGTTGAATTGGCCGATCACCAGGTCCAGTAACGTCAATATCACCGGCCATGTAGGCCTCACCCAGCGCTAACGATGCGTTCTTGGAAAGTTCCTTAATCGAGATGGCCTTGTTGATGCTAACAGTTGCCTGGACAGCGCCTTCGCCGTAGGTCTCGCTGGTGCCATCCCAGTAGTTCACCGTCACAGGAATGTTAAACGAGTGGGCAAACATCGTTTGGTACAATTTCTTCTCTAACATAGGAACCTCCATTGCAAAAATTACTAACTATTATACAGCACACGCTAACTAAATGCATATGCAACCGTTACCACGATCAACTTTGCACTAATCGTTAAACCGACCCGTGTGCACGTCGGTCAGGTACTCGCCGAGTCCCGCAAAGTAGTCGTCGGGGTTGTCGAGCATCTGACCATGGCCCGCATGTGGTGTCACGTGCAACAGCGCGTGCTGGGCCTCAGCCGCCATCCGCGATGCGGCACCAAGCGGCATAGTTTCGTGGCCGCCAAAAGTCAGGTACATGGGTACGTTAATCTGCTGAATGTAGCCGCGCCGGTCCCAGTCCTTCAAGGCACCAACCATCACAAACTCATTGTCTCCCTGGAAGTAGTTGTACACGGGCGTCGCCATGGTGCTGATGAGGTGCCGAGGCTGCGGATCCGCCGCGTGGTGCAGGTACTCCTCCCCCAACTGGGCAACTAATTCCTGGTAGTGAGCATCACTAAAGTTATGTTGACTTTCCACGGTGTGCATGTAGCTAATTTCATCCGCGCTGAACATGGACTCGCGAATCTGGTTGACGCTGGTAATGTACTCGTCGAGATTATCAATCATTGAGCTCAGAATGACACCCGCCAGGTGCTCACCGTACTTCAAAGCGTACTCGATGTCCAATACGCCACCCCAAGACTGGCCCAGCAAGAAGAAGTGGTCGAGCCCCAACTGCTGACGCACCTCTTCAACCTCGTCAACGTAATACTCGATGTTGAAAAATTGCTCACGGTTTGCCGGATCATTGAAGTCAGGTTGGTCGGAATAAAACGATCCTAGCTGGTCATAGCGGCTAACGCGCACGTGGTACGGTGCCAGTCGCTCGGCAAAGTTCTCAAATACTTCGTTGGTCCCACCAGGCCCGCCGTGCAAGCAAAGTAACTGAATATCCCCCGTACCCTGTGTCTGGGTCCATAGGTGGTATCCGTTGCTTAACGTGATGAAACGCGTCCCGTTAGGATTTATTTTGGGCATAACAAAATCTCCTTACCTTTTTAGCATTACAAACATTATCGCACTCACGGCCCTAAAGTTTAAGGCTAGTCGTTCATGCGGCATGCGCCTGGGGCTTAAATTGCAACGATTGTAGGCACATGCCGCCTAAACGTCGCCAATTCGTGCACATTATGGCGCGTGAGCAGGGCACGGGCCGCCGCAAAGTCGGATTCAAACTTATCCGACGCGTGGGCGTCGCTTCCCAGCGTCAGCAACTTACCGCCTAGCTCTAGGTACCAGTCCAGCACCATATCGTAGAGCGGAGCGTCATGCCAACGGTACATCGACTTGGTGTTTAACTCGAACGCCACGTTCTGCTCAATAATTACGCGCAAAATTTCCCGCAACGTGTCGCCCGCCCAATCTGCGAGCTGTGTCGGCGCCACGTCGAGTACGCGCAGGCCATAATCAAAGTGGGCCAGCACGTCAAAATCACCAAATTGGCGAATCCCAGCGAGCATCGCCGCATAATAGCCGCGTACGTGCTGCTCAAGGTCCACCGTTAAAAAGTGTTCGTCCTGGTAGTCGTAATGGCCGTCATGATGAAAACTCAATAGGGTCAAATCATAATCACCCGCGGCCAAATAGCGGCGAATTGCGTCCAACCGTGGCGCGTAGTAGCCGATCTCAATGCCCCGTAGCAACTGGTTGGGAAAGCGGCGCTGGAGCGTATCCTCTTCGGCTACGTACTCCGCATACGCGGGAGTATTGTCGCCACCATGATCGTCCGGATTACTCATCTCGAGGTGTTCAGTAGTGACGAACGGGTTACCCGTCTGGCGCAGGTAATCGGCAAACTGCGCTTCGGAATCGAATGAAAAATGGGTGTGCACGTGCTGATCGTAGTATGTCATCACAGAAGTCCCCTTTGCTATTACCGTATATGCATCATTATACTCTAGCGTTGCCCCACCATAATCCAACAGGTGGTAGCCCGTTGTTTAAACCAGGGCCCCTTTCCGAAGTTTGTGTGAAGTCCACCTTTGGCCCTAAGACAATTACCCGCGGAATCGTTACAATAAAGTGAGATTAAAATTCATTATCGAGGTGATACCATGCGGACAGATCCCCACACTGGACTCAAGCAAAGCTACGTTGACGCACAAATTGCCGCGGGGGCCCATAACGTTGAACAAGCACCCCTGACCCGCACGGTGGGCCAGATTATCGCCGGCAACACGTTCACCCTCTTTAACTTGGTCAACGTGGTCATTGCCGCGTTTATCATTACCACGGGTTCGTACAGCAACCTACTCTTCCTCGGGGTGGCTATTTTCAATACGGCCATTGGTACCTTTCAGGAAATCCGTTCCAAGCACCAGCTGGACTCCCTGACCATTGTTAGTGCGCCGCAAGCGACCGTAGTCCGTGACGGCCACACCACCACCATCTCGGCCGAGAACTTAGTGGTTGGTGATGCCCTCCAACTGCGGCGGGGCGCGCAGATCCCCGTTGACGGCGTGGTGTTAACCAACGGCAACCTGGAGGTGGACGAAAGCGCCCTGACCGGTGAGGCTAACTCCATTACCAAGCGCCCAGACGACGCGGTACTATCCGGCAGCTTTGTGGTGGCCGGCAACGCAACGGTGATGGTAACCAAAGTCGCGGGTGATACCTTTGCGGCCCGTCTTGCCAAGGAGGCCAAGGCTGAGCAAACCGACAAGGACAAAAACAGTAAGCTCCTGGCCACAATTAACCGGATTATTAAGGTGCTGACCTACGTGCTCATTCCACTAGGAATTGCACTCTTTACCGTTTCCATGGTGCGTCGGGGAGACTACAACCGCGCCATTTTGACAACCAGCGCCGCCGTGATTGGTATGATTCCCGAAGGGCTGGTACTGATGACGAACGTAGCCCTCGCCGTGGGGGCACGCAACCTGGGACAGCGGCGGGTTCTCGTCCGTTCCTTGACTGCCATTGAGGCCCTCGCGCGCGTGGATACCATCTGTCTGGATAAAACCGGGACCATTACCACTGGGCGCCTCATTGTGAACCGTGTAGTGCCAGTTGGTGACCACGACGCGGACGACCTGGCTAGTGCGGTCAGCGCAGTCACCTTTGCCCTCAACGACGATAACGAAACCGCCATCGCCATTAAGGAATACTTCCCACAGCCGCCCCAATGGACCGTCACCAATACAGTGCCGTTCAGCTCCGCCCGTAAATGGTCTGGGGCCACGTTCAGCGATGGCACCAGCTACTTTATGGGTGCCCCCGAGTTCACCTTTGGCGACACCCTCACCGCCGAGAACACCACCGCTATCAATGACGCTGCCGCCGCCGGATACCGGGTGCTCGCCGTGGGCCGCACCCCCGACGCACTATCCGTTCCGTTGACGCATACCGACCTAATCGGCTTTGTCCTCATTGCCGACGAAATCCGGCCGGCCGCAATGGACACCTTTGCCTACTTTGCCGGCCAGGACGTGCAGCTCAAAGTTATTTCCGGGGACAACCCCATTACCGTAGCCAGTGTTGCCCGGCGTGCCGGCATCCAGGGGACCGACCAGTACGTTAATATGACCACCGTGGGCGAACAACCTGACTACGATGCGTTGGTGCGCGACTACAACGTCTTTGGTCGCGTGACGCCCGAACAAAAGAAGCATCTGATTGCCGCGTACCAAGACGCCGGGCACACCGTCGCCATGACTGGGGATGGTGTCAATGACGTGCTGGCGTTACGCCAATCGGACTGTGCCATCGCCATGGCTAGCGGTAGTGAAGCCGCCAGTGCCATCGCCGACTTTGTGCTCCTCGACTCGAACTTTGACGCCATGACTGGGGTGCTGAACGAGGGGCGCCGCGTCATCAACAACATCGAAAGTGTTGCGTCTTTGTTCCTCATTAAGACGATGTACTCCGTCGCGCTCATCATTATCTTCATCTTCCTGAACGCCGACTATCCCATCATCCCCATCAACCTCACGCCGGTTTCGGCGGTTACGGTGGCCATTCCCTCATTCTTCCTGTCACTCGAACCAAACTTTGCCCGGGTCACCGGACAGTTTATGAAGAAGGTTATGACCTTCGCGGCCCCCGCCGCACTCGAAGTGGTGGCGTACACGTTGCTGATGACCTGGCTGGAGTCGGCCCTTCACCTGTCCTTTGACACCACGGGAACCATTGTGGCCCTCCTCATTACTTGCGTCTGCTACAACGTGCTGTTCCGGGTATCCCGGCCGTTCAACCGACTCAAAGTGGGGATGCTGGCCGTGATTGCGGTCACCATGTTCGGGGTGTTCTTCGTGGCTAACCACGTCTTTTCACTAGTTTCGTTGTGGAACTGGGGACTCTTCATACTGTACGCACCACTGGCCGTATCGACCTACCCCGTCTACATCATTCTGCAAGAGTTCCTGGGTCGACGGGTACTCGGGCGGATCAAGTGGCGCTCATAAAGTGGCTGTTGCCCCCAACTGTTATAATGGGTGTGTAGGTATTGGTTAAGAAAGAAGCGTGTTCATATTTATGCACCCAGAAATTGGTTCCGTCATTCGTACTACCCGTGATGCCCACGGTCAATCCGTTGATGAATTAGCGGCCGGTATTTGTCCCCCAGATCAACTGTCAGCAATCGAGGCCGGAGCGGTCGTCCCCAACATTGCCACCATCATCGGCGTTAGTCAGCGCCTTGGCGTGCGCCTGAACCACTTTGCTTTGGCAGAACAGTATCCGGTGGGACGGAGCCAGAGGCATAATACCCAACTGGCAAGCAGCCTGGCAGATGGCGATTACCTCGCAGTCAAACGGTTGCTCAATTCCCCCGACTACGCCGACGCAAATATGAACGACGCTCAGGCCCAGGCGTACTACTTTTATCTGGGTGTTGCCGACTTAATGGTGGACGCTAACCTGGACGGTGCACGCTATAACCTCCACATGGCAATCAACGTGAACCCCCAGCGTTCATCCCTGACGGCACTTTGCTACGCCTACACCGCGCTAGTGGCGGGCCAGGGACGCAAAGTCGCGGCGGTGACCGCTGCCACAGCTGCGGCCATGAAGGTAGTCCACACGTTGCCGTTCAGCGCGAACGTCAATGCCACTAACTATCTTTGCGCACTCGCCTACTTCTACGCCCACGACGCCGTACACGCCGCCCAGTTCGCGGTGGCCGGTTTGCGGGCAGCGGCTGCCCACCACGACCGCACGTTGGTGCTACACGCGTACAGTCTGTTAGCACAACTGGTCCGCAACACCGCCAGCAACCCGCACGACCTGATTGCACTCGGTGGTGTGACTGATTGGACCACCATTATGGATTTCTAGAAGATAAAAATGTGAGATTAGCCAGTTAAATTTAACTGGCTTTTTGTTTAAATTTAATTTACACTCATTGTAGGCGGATACAGGGCCGCCCTACCTAATGAGGGAAGTGATTGCAATGTCAGCAGACTGGCACCGTGAGTATGACAATGATGCGCTACTGTTCGGGTTGTTAACCGGCATTAAACCGATTCCGGACGTTGCCGCCACCAAGCCATCCTTACCACAAACCGGAACACAAGCACAGGAGCATGGAGTAGATGCCAACCAATCAGTTACCCACAAGTAATCCACGTTAAACACCCGTCGGTAATTTCGGCGGGTGTTTAGCGTTATTGTCTAACTACCAAATAATGCAATTTACCAGGAGGAATACTTATGCCCACAGCCTTACCACCACGAAACGCTATCGATCCACGTGACACCTGGGATTTGAGTCCAATTTTTAAGGACCCCGATGCTTGGCGAGCAGCCAATAAGCAACTGCAACAACTGTCCCAGTCATTCCGCGACCACTACCTAGATCAACTCACCGCACCGGAACAAATTGTCGCGGCACTTGATGACCTCAACGCCATTGAAACGTTGAGGGAATGCGTTGACTGCTACGCCGCATTTCCGAAAAGCGCGGACAGCACGAACCCCACCCTCAACGCCCGTGTAGCCACTAACGCTAACGTTCAGGCTCAAGTGGACAACGCGTTGAGCTTTCTGCTACCCGCGCTGACCGATCTGCCGGCGTCCACACTTGCCACTGTTCGCCAGCTCCGACCGCAATACGACGGCTACATACGCCACTTACAGGTTGCACACGGTCACACACTCGCGCCCAACGTCGAGGGTGCGCTTGCCAGCATGGCCCCCGCACTGGATACGTTCCGCAACGTGCGGCGTCAGACCATCGCCGGGGACATGGACTTCGGTACGTTTAGTGCACACGGACAAAGTCACCCACTCGACTTTGTCAGCTACGAGGAAACCTACCAAAAGCATCCTGATACCGACATCCGCCGGGCCGCATTCACCAAGTTCAGTGCCACCCTGCACCAGTACGAACACGCCTTCGCCACCGCGTACCTCGGCCAGGTCACCCGCGAAAAGGCGGAGGCCACGCTCCGCGGGTACGACTCCGTGATCGATTTCTTGTTGGCGGACGAGGAAGTACCGCGCGCCCTCTTTGACCGTCAAATTGACGTCCTCATGGACCGGCTCGCGCCCGTGATGCGCCGCTACGTCCAACACGTCGCGGACGTGCGTGGGCTCGACCACATCACGTACACGGACCTGCAAATTGATATTGACCCCGACTTTGCCCCCCAGTACCGCCAAAGTGACGCGGCGGATATTGTTGCTCACGCTACTGCGGTTTTGGGAGACGACTACCAGCAGCTCATGCGCCGGGCCATCGGCGACCGCTGGGTGGACTATGCCGCTAACGTGGGCAAGGATTCAGGTGCCTACACGGAGATGCCGTACGGCGTGCACCCGTACATCATGATGACGTGGACGGACACCATGCCCGCGCTGTACACCCTCATTCACGAGCTGGGCCACGTTGGCCAGATGCAATACTCGGCGGACGCGCATCCCGCCATCAACTGGGTGATGCCCATCTACCATTGCGAAGCGCCATCAACCTTTAACGAGCTACTGCTCACCCGCTACCTGACCGAGCAGGCCCACGACGATGCACGGTTGCAACGCTTCGCCCTCTCCCGGCTACTGGGCGACACGTACTTCCACAACTGCGTCACCCACTTGCTGGAAGCCGCGTTCCAACGCGAGGTGTACACGCTAATTGACAAAGGTGAGAGCTTCAACGCAGAACGGCTTAATCAAATTAAGCTGGGGCTACTCCGGAAATTCTGGGGCGATACCGTTGACCTGACTGGTGCGGAAACTACCTGGATGCGCCAGGATCACTACTTCCTGGGGCTATATTCGTACAGTTACTCGGCCAGCCTCACGATTGCGACGCAGGCCTGGCAAGCGTTGGATCAAGACCAAAGTAGCGCGGTCACCCGTTGGCGCGAATTTCTAGCACTCGGTAACAGCCTACCACCAGTGCAAGCAGCGGCCGTCGCCGGGGTGGACGTGACGACCGACGCGCCTTTGCAACACATGGTGGACTTCCTGGACGCCACCGAACGGAAAATCGAGGGACTCACGGCGGCAATTAACCGGGCAGAGGGCTAACATGGTGCGCCGGACTACTTAACCGTTCAATAATAGCGTACAAAAAAATCGTGTCGGTAATAATCACCACCAAGATTGCTTTGCAGCTTGGTGGTCATGTTACCGACACGATTTTTTTATTCACGATGTCGCACTGGTTATACGTAACGGGCACGGTTCTCGAAGTTCAGTTTACCGATGACCACGTCACTAGAGTGCGCGCCACCCTCAACGAGGAGGCCCTGGTTATCCAACATCTTGATGATGAAGTTTTGGGTCGCCAAAGTTAAGTTAATTCCAGAGGTGATTTCGACGTTTTGCGTCTTAGCGTAATCAATTGCACCCTGGACGGACAGTGTCAGGGTGTCCTGGAAGGTGGTGGTCAACTTGGCGTAGAGGTTATCTAACTGCTGGTCAACGTAGTCGCTAATAGCGGCAAAGTAGGCCTTATGTCCAGCTTGCAGCTTCATGTAGCGGGCTACTAATTGATTATTATCAATTGTCATATGTGGAATACTCCTATCAGGTTATTATTGTATAAGTTTACCACAGAGCGGAGCGGGACGCTCAGAAACTGGAGTGTAACTTGCTTAAGTGAAAAAGCGCGCTCTACAGTGATTTAAGGAAAAATCGGTCCATCGTTGTGTGCGGTCCGTCTGCCAGTGGTCCCGGCAACGGCTGATAGCCCAGCTTGGGGTACAACTGACACGCAACCGTTAAACTGTGGTGCGTTTCCAGATACATTTGCTGAAACCCTGCTGCACGCGCTGCGCTCTCGGCCCGTACCACTAATTGTCGACTAGCACCGTGGCCCTGCGCAACCGGGCTAATGTATAATTTTTGCAGTTCCGCAACGGGACCATCGTACTCCGCAAAGCCGCAGCCCCCGACCGCATGATTATTGTCGTCAACTAACACAAAATATCCGCTTTGTTCCTGTTGGTAAAACTCGAATAGATGGTCTAACTGCGGATCAAAGTAGGCCGTCCCGGGTATATCCAGGCCAAAGTGAGACAAACTTGAGCGCACCAGGTCAGCGACGGCCTGGTCGTCTTGAATCGTCATTTGTCGAATACGCATAATATCATCCCCCATAAACACTTTGGTTAGAGCTTATTGTACCGCTTGAATAACCGTCCGTCTCGGGTCGGCGGGAGCAAAGACGGCAATTTGCAGAATAATCAGCATAATAAAAAGCACCTAGACCAGTTAGGTCCAAGTGCTTCACATATAATGTATCAGCTCTCCTTGACGAAGAGCCCAAACATTAATCTTTAGTACGAATAGTAAAGCCGTTACGCTTCTTGCCTGAACGGTTGCGGTCGTCACGACGACGGTCATCACGACGCCCACCACCATTACCATGGTGATCCGAGCTGGTGTTCCGATCGCGAGATCCGCGGTAACCACCACGACGCTCGCCGTTACGGCCACCACGATAACCGCCACGGCTGTTATTGCCACGGTAACCACCACGACCGCCATTACGGTTACGGCCACCACCGTGACCGCGGTGAGGCAACGGACGTTCCGGTGTAATCTTAACCGGAACAGACGAAGCATCATCTGGTGCAACGCTCTTCAACAACGCGGACGCAATCTGCTCCGGAGTGTATTCCTTCAACAGTGCGGCAGCGTCATCATCAAACTTGCTGAGGTCGCTATCCATGATTTCCTTAACGTTCGTCAGAGCAGTGTCCAACTGGCCACGGAATGCCTCTTCAGCAGTTGGTGGCTTCATCGGTAGCATCCGCTTCTTGGTCAGGTCCTCAATGGTCCGCAGGTAGTCAATTTCGCCTGGGGTCACAAAGGTCACGGAAACACCGGAGTTCCCGGCACGGCCAGTACGACCAATACGGTGCACGTAGCTGTCAGGATCCTGAGGAATGTCGTAGTTGTAAACGTGGGTCACACCGGAAACATCCAGTCCACGTGCTGCAACATCCGTGGCCACCAAGAAGTCGAGTTCGCCACTCTTGAACTGCTTCAAGACGGCGGAACGCTTCTGCTGGGTCAGGTCACCATGAATACCCTCGGCCTTGTAACCACGGGCCTGTAATCCCTTGGTCAATTCATCAACGCGACGCTTAGTCCGGCCAAAGATGAGGGCCAATTCGGGGCCCTGTACATCAAAGATGCGGGTCATGATGTCAAACTTCTCAAAGTCCTTGGAGCGTACATAGTACTGGTCGATGTTGTCCGCAGTCAACTCTTTGCTCTTGATCTGCACCGTTTCTGGCTCATGCATGAACTTGTTGGCAATGTTCATGATTGGCTTAGGCATCGTGGCGGAGAACAGCAGGGTCTGACGGCCCTCCGGTGCGCTCTTAACGATACTTTCAATATCGTCGATGAAACCCATATCCAGCATTTCATCGGCTTCGTCGAGCACCAAAGTCCGGAGGTTCTCCAGCTTCAGCGTGTGACGGTTAATGTGGTCGAGCAGACGACCCGGAGTACCCACAACAATCTGTGGGTGGTCAGCCAAACCGCGAATTTGGCGACGAATGTCAGAACCACCGTAGACGGCCTGAACACGCGCATGCTTGTCGCGACCCAACCGGTAGAGTTCTTCCTGAGTCTGAATGGCCAGTTCCCGCGTTGGTGAAATTACCAGCGCCTGAACGGAACGGTCGCTAAAATCAACGTGTTGCAGTAACGGCAAACCAAAGGCAGCGGTTTTACCGGTACCCGTTTGGGCCTGCCCAATGACATCCTTACCCGCTAATACCAACGGGATTGTGGCCGACTGGATGGGGGTTGCTTCTTCAAACCCCGCACGGTCGATAGCCTTGAGCAAATCTGGGTCCAAACCTAATTCTGTAAACTTCAAATGAGTCCTCCTAGTGTGTGCATATGCACACCACAAAACCGGAGAATACGTACCGTGAAGGTACCGTTTTGTAACGTGCATAGTGTGTTATCAAAAAAAGCGTTCTTATTATTATACCTTGACGCGGCTGAAAACGCAAAGAAAGCACCACTAGTCCTGCTGTTTCACACTTTCCTTTCATAATTACCAGCCACGAAAAAACCGCAGAATGCGTCACGCCAACAATGGTAGCGATTTAGTGCCCGCGTTATTTGCCGCGACCCAATCAATAGACAAAGGAGCAGCACCCCTAGACTGCGGCGCCGCTCCCAAACATTAATTATTCACGTGATCCGTCAAGCAGTGCCTGCAACACCTTTTCCAGGTGCATGCCGTGGCTACCCTTCAGCAAAATCAGGTCATCGGAGTACACCCCGTCCAGCAACTGGGACGACAGGTGGCTTTGGCTGTCCTGATCAAAGTAGAATAGATGTTCCGCATCATACTTGTCCGCTAGGCGCTCGTACAAAGCCCGCATTTCCGGCCCGTAAAGGTAGACGCACTGCACTTGCTCGGGGTCCAGCGCGTCCGCCAACCCAGCGTGCAGTTCATGACTGGCCTCTCCTAGCTCTAGCATATCGCCCAGCACGGCGATGCGCCGACCCTGCGTCGGCACTTTGACAAAGTCGTTCAGCACCGCCCGCACAGCGGTAGGGTTCGAATTGTACACGTCGCTGAGGATAGCTTCGCCAGCATCCCCAGTCAACCATTCCGTCCGGTTCCGCGTCACCTTGAAGTGCGCGAGGGCATCCCGCATTGCTTCCGGCTTAACGTGGAAACGCCGGCCAACCAAAATGGCAGCCAGGGCATTGTTGACGTTGTACTCCCCCATCATTGGGATCGAGAAATGGACGTCAGGCCAACGGGAAACGTCAAACTCGGTGTGGTCGCGGAACGCTTGAACGTGCTCCGCCGCCAGGTCGTTGTCAGGCGCGAGCCCAAAGGTGACCTGATCCTGGTCAACTTTGCTGGCACGTTCACGCAACAACGGTTCGTCCCCATTGTAGACAAACAGGCCGTCATCCTTCAAGCCCGACACAATTTCCATCTTGGCATCCGCAATGCGGTCACGCGTCTTGAAGAACTCGATGTGGGCCTCCCCAATCATCGTGATAACCGCCACGTCCGGTTCGGCCAGGCCGCTGAGGGCTTCCAGCTCGCCAAAGTGGTCCATCCCCATCTCCACGACTAATACTTCCGTGTTGGATTCCATGGACAGAATGGTCACGGGGACGCCAATTGCGTTGTTAAAGTTATCCTGCGTCTTAACCACCCGATACTGGCTCGCCAGAATGGCTGCGGTCATATCCTTAGTGGTAGTCTTACCATTACTACCGGTAATCGCGACCACTTTGGGGTTAACCCGAATTAACAGGTAGTACCGCGCCCAGTCCTGCAATGCACGCAAAGGGTCATCAACAACCAACACAGCGGCGTTACCTACGCGACTTTGCGTACTATCCGCGTGAGCGTGGTCACAGAAGCTGGCCACCGCACCTCCCGCGAATGCCTGCTCAATAAACTCATGACCATCACGATTGCCTTTTAATGGTACAAAAAGGTCACCATGCTTCACTTCACGCGCATCGAAGCACACCCCCGTGACCGTAATTTGGTCGGCGTTAGCGGGTGCGGTTGCCCCCACGACGCTGGCAATTGTATCCAGGGTCATTTTCATGACAAATTTCTCCCCTATATAAAAACGGGTAGGCGCATTAGCTGCACGCACCCGTCTTTGAATTAATCCGTAACGTGACGTCACGGCCTGATAATTAACTACATTATGGTAGCTAACTAACTTCAACTAATTTGAACTCATCAATTTTACCGCGAAACAGGCCGTGATGCCACTACTTTATCCGCTGCAGCATGTAAGTATCCAACCAGTGCCGATCACGGCGGATACCAAAGTAGCCCACGATGCCAAGAAAGAGGCTCCCCACAAAGTCCATGCATAGGTCCCCCATGGTATCCATCAACGCGGCCCGGCCGGCCAACAGGTGGCCACCGCTCATGTAACGTTGCATGTTCATCCCGAACAGGCCGTCACCGGTAAATTCATAAAACTCCCAGCAGACGCCGACCATGGTACCAAAGGCAACGGCAAAGAGGCTTAAGAGTAGCGGGCTAACGTGCTCACGCTGATCGGCCGGTGTGAGCGCGGCAAAGATCATGTAGCCCAACCCAGCCAGCATGGCCGCTGAAAATGCGTGTTCAACTTTGTCCCAGTACGGCACCGAGTACATTCCCATCCCTGTACCCAAGAGAATGGCCATCAAAATGAAAATTTCATAAAGTGCCACCAGTAATGGCGGTAACTGTACATGGAACCACCTGGTTAGGAGTGGTGGTATCGACGCCAGCACCAATCCCGAAGCAACCTGGATAATCAGGCCCAACTGGCTGCTACGCCACGGATGACCCGCAATGAGCAGGCCACCACAAATGATAATGTACAGTAACATACCCACAATATTTAAATAGTACAAGTATTGGCTTAGTTTGCGCATGGTAATACCTCCATCACTACTATTTTAACAGACCCCAGGATACTGCGAACACCAGTCTCGGCAGACAAAGACTGTCCAGCCGTGTCGGAAGGCAAAGCGCAGTAGTTGGGGCGCTCGCTGTTGGCGCACACTGTAACTAGTCGTGTTGCCGTTGAGCAAAACGATTGATGCGATAATTCGTTACGTGAATCGCTAAACAACCGAATGGTGTTGGCATTAACGGCTGATGTTGACTGGGGCGCGCGGTCAAGACAGTGACGTGCAAAGGACTCACACCCATAGCCATTCTGGCCTTTGGGGGTGGGTCCTTTATATTCTGTAACCCAGGTTGGGTTGGAAATCCAACAGCTTCTCGGCGGTGCTAAGATCATTGGCGCCGAGTACGTGCTAGCTTCGTTAATATTCAATATTGAAATGGGCTACGCAGACCAGGAAGCGACGCATAAGCTACTAGCACCAAAAGGCCAAAACCGGGCCCCACTATATGGGTGCTAGACACCACACCGTTCCCGCGCTACCTTTGCTTATTAAAACGAGCGGAGCAGGCCAGAAGACGCCACATAAGGCACTCCAACCAAAAGGCCAAAACCGGGCCTTCGACATATTGGTTA
>NZ_BCVS01000038.1:0-19179 GCF_001591865.1 Lacticaseibacillus pantheris DSM 15945 = JCM 12539 = NBRC 106106 | reverse complement strand
TCTCCAAAAGAAAAGCCGAGCCCAAATCGCTTTGGGCTCAGCCTCTCTAAGTACTATTGCATCTCCGTTAATTACTTAACGGCGTCCTTCAAGGCCTTACCAGGCTTGAATGCTGGTACCTTGGATGCAGGGATCTGGATTTCAGCGCCAGTCTGCGGGTTGCGACCCTTACGGGCAGCACGTGCGCGGACCTCAAAGTTACCGAAACCGATCAACTGGACCTTGTCGCCCTTAGCCAGACTATCCTGGATAGAACCGAACACTGCGTCAACAGCGGCCGTAGCGTCCTTCTTAGTCAAGCCAGTTGCGGATGCAACGCTGTCGATAAGTTCTGCTTTGTTTGCCATGTGTATTTCACCTCCGTGATGCAGTTAGTTATTCTAACTACAAAATCCACCGTATTAGTGGTTTAAGAATGAGGAAATAATGAGCACCTAAGCAACACTATTTCACACGTAAATATAGCATGGAAAAGGCGTTCTGCCAAGCGTTTTCGCGTTTTTAGCTAAAAAATTGTTATATTTAACATCCTAGTCATAAAATTATTCACAATAAGGCGTAAGTTCCCGTCAACCAACTGTTATTGACGCCTCCGTGCAATTAAATGAATTGGTGTACCTTCGAAATCAAACGTTTCCCTTAACCGGTTAATGATAAACCGCTGATAGGAAAAATGTAGTAATTCTACGTCATTTACAAACACGATAAACGTTGGTGGCTTGATGGAAACCTGCGTCATGTAGTAAATACGCAACCGCTTGCCGTTAATGGTTGGCGTGGGCGTGACCGTAATGGCCTCATTAATGACGTCATTCAGCACGCTACTTTGAATGCGGCGGGACTGATTTTCAGCCACCTGCATGATTAACCGTGGTAATTGGTCTAGGCGTTGTTTAGTCTTCGCCGATACGAACACAATGGGCGCATAATCCAAATATTGGAACTGGTCGCGGACGTGGTTCTCAAAGTCCTGCATCGTGTGCATATCCTTGTCCAAGGTGTCCCACTTGTTGACCACAATGACAATCCCACGACCGGCCTCGTGCGCGTAGCCCGCCACACGTTTATCCTGCTCGCGGATGCCCTCCTCGGCGTTGAGCACCATCAGAACCACGTCTGACCGATCAATGGCACGCATGGCGCGCAACACGGCGTACTTCTCGGTGTTTTCGTACACCTTGCCACGCTTACGCAAACCGGCAGTGTCAATCATGGTAAATTCGGTCCCGAGTGCCTCAAAGTGGGTATCGATGGCGTCACGGGTGGTCCCCTCAATGTTGGACACAATCACGCGGTTTTCGCCCAAAATGGCGTTCACCAGTGAGGACTTGCCCACGTTGGGCCGCCCAATCAGGGAAAACTTAACGCTATCATCCTCGGCATCCGCCTGGTCATCAGGGAAAGCAGCCAGGACGGCGTCCAAGACGTCCCCCAAGCCCAACCCGTGCGTACCAGACAGCGGCAGTGGTTCGCCAAAGCCGAGACTGTAATAGTCAAAGACGTCGTTGCGCCGTTCGGGGTTGTCGACCTTATTAACCGCTAGAATCACCGGCTTGTCGGCACGATAAAGAATCTGTGCGACCCGTTCGTCGGCATCAGTCACACCATTCTCGACGTTCACCAAGAACAGAATCACGTCCGCTTCATCAATCGCAATTTCGGCCTGCTGGGTGATTTGTTGAACCAAGGGCTCATCGCCCATATCAATACCACCGGTATCGATAACGGCAAATTCACGTGTGAGCCACGTGGCACGCCCATACAGACGGTCCCGCGTAACACCAGGGGTATCCTCAACAATGGCCTGCCTGGTACCCACGATGCGATTAAAAATCGTTGATTTACCCACGTTGGGGCGCCCAACAATTGCTAATGTGGGAATAGTCATGTTGCCCTCCTATCAAAAAACGCTGAGCCGTTGGCCCAACGTTTTCCAGTAACTAATTTGTTGAAAGGAATTACTTGTCGTCCTGACCAGCATCCTTAAGGGCATCACCCAAGATGTCACCCAAAGAGAAGCCAGAGTCGTCCTGCTGGTATTCAGCAGGAATGCTAGTACGACCACCGTTACCGCCGTTACGACGACCACGGTTGTTGCCACCATTGTTGTTGCTACGACGAGGACGACTGTTGTTGCTGTTGTCTTCTTCAGCAGCACCCTCTGGGGCTTCAGTCAGGGCCTTGATGGACAAACCAAGACGGTGTGCTGATGGGTCAACAGACAGAACCTTGACCTGCACTTCTTGGCCTTCCTTCAGCACGTCAGCTGGAGTACCAATGTGTTCGTGGGAAATCTGGGAAATGTGTACCAGACCCTCAACACCAGGCAGCACTTCAACAAATGCACCAAAGTTAGTCAGGCGACGAACAGTACCAGTCAGGACTGCATCGACTGGAGCCTTGTCTTCGATACCATCCCAAGGTTCTGGCAGCGTGTCCTTGATGGACAAGCTGATACGGTTACGTTCTGGGTCCAGGTTCAGCACCTTAACCTTAACGTCCTGGCCGACCTTCAGAACATCACTTGGCTTGTCAACGTGGTCAAAAGAAATCTGGGAAACGTGCACCAGACCATCAACACCACCCAAGTCAACGAAGGCACCAAAGTTCGTCAGACGAGCAACCTTACCGTCGAGGACATCACCAGGCTGAATCTTAGCGAAGATTTCTTCACGAGCTTCGGCCTTCTGTGCTTCAAGTACGGCACGGTGTGACAAAATCAAACGGTTGTCCAGGGGTTCGATTTCAATAATCTTGAATTCGAGTTCCTGACCTTGGTACTGCTTGAGGTCTTCGACAAAGTGATCAGCGACCATCGATGCTGGCACAAAGCCACGGACACCGGCGTTAACAACCAGACCACCCTTTACTACAGAAGTAACAGGGGCGGTAATGTTTTCACCTGCGTCAGACTTCGCCTTCAGTTCGTCCCAAACCTTCTTTGATTCGAGGCGACGCTTGGAAAGCAGGAACTGCCCGTTTTCCTTGTCCTTACCAATCTTGCTAATAATAACCAGATCCATCACGTCGCCAACCTGGGCAACTTCGTGGATATCTTCGATTGGCTGGGTACTTAATTCTTTAAGTGGCACAACCCCTTCCACGCCGGTACCTTGGATGCCGACCGTTAGTTGCTTGTCCTCAATTGCCAGGACTTCACCCTTAACGGTATCACCAACATTGACCGTTTGAACGCTGTTCAGGGCGTCCGCCATGGTTTCTGGGTTTACGCTGTTTTCACTCATGCCAAAAAATCCTCCTTAACGACTATCATCAAATGCCAGTATACATGATACGCGGCACTTTTGCCAACTTTTCAATCATAGTTTTTCAATTCGCGTTTTTAAACTTGTACAACCTAGTTATTTAGTGGCTGCAGTCTGCTCGCGGTCATCGTGTAGGAGCAAAATCTCGGTCACCACTTCATCAATCGACATATGGGTGGTGTCAATGCGCACAGCATCGTCCGCCTGCTTCAACGGGGACGTTGCTCGCGTTGAATCTTTATGGTCACGCGCGGCTATTTCCTGCTCAAGGACCTCTACGGGCACGTCAATGCCCTTGGCTTGGTTGTCCAAGAAACGACGCCGGGCCCGCTCCTCTACACTGGCGACCATGAACACCTTCAGTTCCGCGTCCGGTAGCACGGTTGTCCCAATGTCCCGGCCGTCCATCACGATGTTTCCTGCGGCGGCAATGTCGCGTTGCCGTTGCGTGAGGTCTGCCCGGACTGCGGGAATAGCGGACACCGCACTCGCATTATTGGTGACATCTTCCTGCCGGATGGCCAAAGAAACGTCGTCACCGTTCATCAGAACTTGTTGCCCATCAGCAGTGGGACGGAAATCAATGCGTAATTCCGGCAACCGCGCCGTAATCGCATCAGCATCGTGAACATCAATTCCCGCACGTAAAGCCATCAATGTCACCGTTCGGTACATTGCCCCCGTGTCACAGTACACGTACCCCAACTTAGTGGCCACTAACTTCGCAATGGTACTCTTACCCGCACTGGCCGGGCCGTCAATCGCAATCTGCATGTATATCCTGATTCTCCTTCAACTGATTTAGCCATATAAATGGGCCGAGGCATCATTGCCACGGCCCAACTGAGCCTCTTTGTGAACTTACAACTACGGGCTACTTTACCTTCAGTGTTTGCCCCGGCGTGACGCTGGTGCTCGAGCCCATCCCGTTCAACTCCTGAATTTCGGATAAGCTCATCCCGTGATTAACCGCGATCCGGTAAAGGTTATCGCCAGATTGAACCGTGTAAGTACCGGCCGCACTGCTAGCACTGCTTGATTCGGCACTACTACTACTGCTTTCAGCGGTACTCGACTCGCTAGCCGATGCACTAGTTGACGAACCCTTTGCCGCCGATTTACTGCTTGCCTTAGCAACACTGGCCTTCTTAGCACTGCTACTCTTTGACGCAGCCTTACTGCTGGCCTTAGCCTCGCTCGCGGCTTTGGCGGAACTACTACGCTTTGCCTTAGCACTGGACGACACGGCCACACTACTAGATTCCTGAGTATCAGCCGAGTTCTGCATGCGTTTATCCACGGCTAGCCAGATGATGGGTACCAATAGAATTACAATTAAACCAACGGTAATTGACCACGTTAGAACTGAATTGCCGTGACTGCGCCGGCGTTTTTTTACGCGCGAGTAGTTACCGTCATCGTCTAAATCGTCGTCAAATTTGGTGTTCCAAGGTTCTTGGGGTTGGTTTTGCTGGTTATCGTGCTCATCCTTTGGGGTCTGGGCCACGGTCACCGCCTCCTCTTTTTATCACTGTTATAGTCATTTTAACACAGTTTATTCGCCCACCTGGCCGTCAACGTTAAAAATGTGCCGAAATACTGCACGCCAATTGGTAATTTGTCGGCTTGTGTTCATTGCGGGTGAACCGTGGCTATCCATTGCTGCGACCACTTGCGCCGTGACCGGGCCACAACACCACATCGCATCGTGCTCGACACCGGGGCTGTCAAAATGCCGGAGCCACACGGATCGGTGACACCGTTGGTCATCAATGAATGCAACCATCGCGCTAAACCCGGCCACGCTTTCGGTCTGCCGATCCCGCAATTGTTGCCAAACCTGCTCAGCCGCAAAGCCGAGGTGCTGGTATGCCAGAATAAGTTGTACCTGGTTGTCATCCATCCCCACGAACGCCTGCGGTTGGGCATAAACACTCTCGATTGTTTCGCGTTCCGGCATAGCCTCAGCGTGTTGGCGAGCCGTCGCCAAATCCTTAGGGGTTAATAGGAGTACGGTGACACTCCGTTGCCCATCCCGACCGGCGCGACCAATCGCCTGTGAGTAATCTTCTAATGACTCCGGCACAAAGAGGTGTACGACGAGCCGTACGTCCGGTTTATCAACACCCATCCCAAAGGCGCTGGTGGCGCAAAGTACGTCTAAATCCCCCTCAATGAATTGGCGCTCGCGGAGCGTCCGGCTGTGGGCGTCCAGACCGGCATGATAGAACGCTGCCGCCCGACCCGTAGCGGTGGTGATGCGACCAGCGACCTCCTCTGCCTGCAACTTTGTACCGCAATAAACCAAAGTCGGCCCGGAGACACTATCTAGGAGCTCAACGAGGCGGGCAAACTTTGCTTGCGGGTTCAGTACCTGCTCCACCCCTAAAAAGAGGTTGGGGCGGTTAACGGAGCCGATATAAGTCCGCGCGCTGGGCATATGTAATTGCTGAACGATATCCTCCTGTACCTGGCGCGGGGCGGTGGCCGTCAATGCCAGTACGGAAGCCGGCTGCACCCGGTCGATGACGGCGCCTAGACGTAAATAGGCAGGTCGAAAGTCTGGGCCCCACTGCGAAATACAGTGCGCCTCATCCACCACAAACAAGCTGATGGCAAGTGCCTGTAGACGTCGCTGTATCTCCGGCCGCTGTAGCATTTCGGGTGCGATAAATAGAAAACGGCACCGGTCTAGGTCGCGGAG
This sequence comes from Lacticaseibacillus pantheris DSM 15945 = JCM 12539 = NBRC 106106, assembly GCF_001591865.1. NCBI lineage: Bacteria > Bacillati > Bacillota > Bacilli > Lactobacillales > Lactobacillaceae > Lacticaseibacillus > Lacticaseibacillus pantheris. The sequence goes on along the minus strand of NZ_BCVS01000038.1, from coordinate 13,209 downwards.
CACCTCGTTAAAATCATGCGGGTCCAGGCTGGAGTTCAACGCGACCACGCGCCGTTCACCTGCCGCTTGTAGCCGCGCAACCTGATCGCGCATCAACGCCAGCAACGGTTCAACAACGACCGTTAAACCGCCTAACAGTCTGCCCGGTAGTTGGTAGCACAAAGTTTTTCCGCTACCCGTCGGCAGAACCCCCAGCATATTGTGCCCCGCGACCACGGCACTAATAATCTCCCGCTGTCCGGGACGAAAATCGTCAAAGCCTAAATTGTGTAGCGCCGTCTCAATATCAGCCTGTTCAATCGCCATGTGCCTGTTCCTTCCTAATGCATTCCACTTGCACCAATCGCACTTGCAAAAATGAGGCGTCCGGAACCCGCGCCTGGATGTCCCGGTAATCGCGTAGACCCGCGTCCCAGGCCGCAACCAGCGCACCGTGCATACCCGTGGGTAACAACACGCGCAGATTAACGGGCATACCCCAAATAGCAGCGGCTTGTATGTGTTCGTTAACGGTGCTCTCTTTACGTCGCATCCGCTGCGCGATTTCTGCAACGCTCATGCCTTGATTCACTAATTCTAAACTCTTTTGACCAAGTGCGGGCAATGGATTCACGGGACCACCCCAAAGTTGAAACAACGCCGTCATGGCGGACTCATGGTCGCCGATTACGTGCGCAAGGCTACCCATAGCATCCAATAACTGCCATCCCCACTCGTCAGCCACCAGGTCCACCGAACCGGCATAGCCGTGCCCCACCAACCGGGCCGCTAGAAAATCGGCCGTGTCGGATGGCAAAAAATTAAAGGCTGTAATCAGGTCTTGCACCACCGCCTGATGGTCGCGACCATGGTGACGATACCACGACTTCACCCAGTGCTGAACGGACCAATCCGCAACCACGGGGACGTATGTATTATTCGCAAAGGTGGCCTCCGAGATCACTTGGACCGCTAAAAATAATCGGGTGCTCAGGCCGCTCGGATTGAGCCGAAAATCGTAATGACGGGGTAACGGATGCGTGGTGCTCACCAGTTCTCGCTGCCTAGTACCAGCCGCAGTCAGCCTAACATCTTTGTCAACCAGCTCAAGCCAACCATGCCGGCGCATTTGGGCCACAGACGTCAAAAAGTCATCGCGCCGTAGTTGCGGCATCAACGCTAGCCACTGCAACTGTTCGGTTTGCAACGCCGCATACAGCGTCGAGATGGTTTTCTTTCCCGTCAGTAACCCCAGCACCGACAGCGGCCGTCGCGGTTCTGGCCCAAAAAACTGGATGAGATAATCCGCTAGCATTGCCTTGTCCTCCTCACGTATGCAACCAGTATAACGTAAATGTTGCTTTGCTTCACAGAGTACAGCGGGATGCACCTGCAACACTTGCAACCGCAAAAAAGGGGCGGCCATGGCCGTCCCTAAGCTTAGTATTAAGATTTTAGAACCTGCTAATTACCTTGTTTGGTCCCGTTTTGACGGTTATGCTGAATCCAACCGCCCAGAGCACGGGCAATAATCGCAGTCAGCACCGCGAGTAGTACCCCCTTAATTAGGTTAAACGGTACTACGCCCGCGACAACGTACTGTGCCAAACTGACACCGAGTTTGAAGTTGAGCACCGCCATGTAAACCGGAATCAACACGAAGTAATTGACCACGGACATCACGATGGTCAGCATGATCACCCCGACACCCAAACCAGCCAAGAGCCGGCGCCAGCTAAACTGCTTTTTAACGGCCAGTCCCACCGGCAGTGCGAGCGAGCAACTGGCCAGAAAAGCGGCAAAGTCACCCACCAAGTTCACCGCACCCCCACCGGTAATCACAAAGTGGACCAGACTACGTAAAAACGCCACCCCGACACCACCTACCGGCCCGTATAATAGCGTGCCGATTAGAACCGGTACGTCACTACCATCGAGCTTTAAAAACGGAAACGCGGGTATGATCGGCACCTCAAAGTTCATCAATACGAACCCAAACGCCGCCAATATGGCAATACCAGCCATACGGTGTACACGCGTACTTGCAACATTAGTCAAAACAATTACCTCCAGGCGGTTCGTCCCGGAGAGACCACCCATCCTGACCAATAAAAAACCGTCACCACGAGGATGACGGGTCTTTTTGTCAGGACAGCAAAAAGAGTCCCATCTTCTTCCATCTAGACTATACTATCGGCCCTGGAATCTCACCAAGTCGGTCGCCACAAACGTGACGAGTAGCGGGCTATCACCGCCGGTCGGGAATTACACCCTGCCCTGAAGACGAACCAGTTTATTTAATTACTTATTTATAGTAACACGATTGCCCACAAATGCAAGCCTATTCGGCCATTTCTTTGAGCCGAGCCACCTCTTGATGGGTGAGCTTCCGGTAATCACCCGCCGACATACCGTCGAGCGTCAAGGGACCAAACGCTTCACGAGCCAACTTAATCACCGGGAACCCGACCTGCTTGAACATCTTCTTGACTTGGTGGTTCAGTCCTTGATGAATAGTCAGCTCCACAATCGCGGTGCGCTTGCCGCCATTATCGCGGGAAAGCACTTTAACCTTTGCTGGCGCCAACTTGCGTCCGTCGACCCGGACACCCTCACGTAAGGGCTGTAATTGCAAGTTAGTGGGAATTCCTTCCACCTTAGCCACGTACCGCTTATCGATGTGGTACCGCGGATGCATCATCATGTTAGCAAACTCACCGTCGTTGGTCATAATCAAGGCACCGGACGTGTCGTAATCCAACCGGCCCACCGGGTACACGCGTTCACGCACATCCTCGAAGAAATCCGTGACCACTTTGCGGTTCTTATTATCCGTGACGGCAGTAATCACACCGCGAGGCTTATACAGCAAGAAGTATTGTAGTTTCTCCTTGGTCAAAGGCACGCCATTCACTGCCACCTGGTCGCCAGGCTCAACCTGAGTACCAAGTGTCGTGACTACGGACCCGTTCACCGTAACCTGCCCCGCACTAATCAGTTCCTCGGCGTGGCGACGTGACGCCACCCCCGCATGAGCAATTACTTTTTGAAGTCGTTCAGCCATCTATTCATCCTCCGTTGGTTCCGTAGTCAGTGGTGTCGGTTCTGTATCTAGTGCGTCGCCGACACCCTCATCGTCAATGTCAGCCCGGCCAAACAGGTCAAGCGTCTCCGGATCCGGAGTCCCGCTGGTGGGTAGCGGCGGTAAGTCATCCAAGCTACCCAGACCAAAGTAGTCCAAGAAAACCTCCGTCGTGCGGTACATGATGGGTCGTCCAGGAGCATCCTTGCGGCCGGCTTCGGCCACCAGCTGTCGGGTCACTAGGGTCTGTAGCGAGCCGGAACTTTGTACCCCCCGCACCTCATCAATATCGATGCGCGTGACCGGTTGTTGGTACGCGATAATAGCCAGGGATTCCAACGCCGCTTTGGATAGCCCCGTCGCGGGTGGACCCTGGAAGTATTTTTTAAGTGCCGGCGCGGCTGCGGGCTTGGTGAGCATGTAGAAGCGTTCGCCCGACTGCTGGATAAATAATCCGCGTTGGTCGTCCGTTGCCATCTGGTCTGCCAACGTGGCGACCTGCTGCCGGGTGGCGGCCACACTTACACCCAAAATTTCCGCGAGAGTATGTAAGTCCACGCCGTCCTCACCAGCGGCGTATAATACTGCTTCAATTGTTCCCAGCAAGCTATGCCACCTCCTTTAAGTAAACGTGAATCGGTTCAGTGGGGCCTGCCTGCGTACAAACAACCGTGTCCGTTTTCATCATTTCAAGCAACGCCAAAAAGCTCGTAATGACCGCGGCCACCGTCCGGCCATCAACTAGATTCGTAAAGTCACAGTCACCTAACCGTTGTAACTGACCGAGCATTGCGGCGATGGTGTCCTCAATGGAAGCACTGGCCTCAGCCTCAATGTGCCGCACCGCCGTTTCCTGCTGCTGAACGCGATGCACAACGTCCGCCACCGCCCTTTGGAAGTCAATCAGCTTCACGGCTCCCGGGGCAAGTGGAGCCGTAACCTCGGCCGGTGGCAACGAAGCGGGCTTCGCAAAGGAAGCACTCCGCTCAACCTCGAGGTCACGCAACTGGCCAGCAGCTTCCTGAAATACTTGGTAATTAAGGAGCTGTTCGACCAACTCAGCGCGAGGATCTTCAACCAGTTCCTCAGTGCCAGGCTCAGGTTCCGGTTCGGGCAGCAGCATCCGGCTCTTCAGGGCCATCAAACTAGCAGCCATCACAAAGTAATCACCAGCCACATCAAGTGCGTTATCCTGCATTGCCTGCAGGTACTCTAAATATTGGCCGGTAATTTGGGCAATTGGGATGTCGTAAATATCCAGTTTTTCTTGCTTAATGAGGTGCCACAACAAATCTAGTGGCCCCGCAAAGTCTTTCAGTACGATTGTTAACGCCATGCGCTATGGTTCCCTTCTGTGCTCCTCCCAACGCATGATCAGCGGCGTGGTCTCCAATGAACCCATAATTCGCCGTGCGCCGACAATGGACGCTAACTCATCAAGCACCGTATTGATGGTTTCCTGATTGCGCAGTGCGGGAGCCAATTGGAGGTGACGAACCAGCACGTAGCCATCGCCATCCTCAATACCCACTACACCAGAAAAGTCGTTGTCCGCGTCCTTATACAGGTACAACTGGTGCCCTGCATCCTCAGCAAACAGTTTCAACTCAGATTGAAGGTTACTCAACACCTTCAAATCGGGCTCAAACGACAAGAAACCCATCGCAATTTTTTGGTAGTCGCGTTTATACTTTACTAACATGATTTCACCTAAACCTTACTGTCATCCAACCACTAACCGCGTGGGTGCGTCGCGTGATAAACTTCCGCGAGGCGCCCGTTCGATAAGTGCGTGTATAACTGCGTGGTACTAATATCGGCGTGACCTAATATCTCTTGAACTACCCGCAAGTCCGCCCCGTTGGCAAGCAAATTGGTCGCAAAACTATGCCGCAGCGTGTGCGGGGTCACATCCTTATCGATCCCCAAATCGACGATGTAGCTCTTGAGGTTTTTCCATATGCCTTGACGGGTCAGCTGCTGCCCGTGGAAGTTCAGAAAAACTACGCGGGGGTCGGACCGTCGCAACAATCGTGGACGCGAATCATCCAGGTACCGTCGCAACCACGACACTGCTTGGCCACTAACCGGCACCAGGCGTTCCTTATCCCCTTTACCAATCACCTGAATCAAGTTCATGTCGAGGTGCAGCTGGTTGAGGCTAAGATTAATGACCTCGGATACCCGCATCCCGGTAGCGTACATTATTTCAAAGATGGCGCGGTCCCGCAAGCCGAGTGGTTTATCCACGTTCGGGGCCGCCATCAGTTGGTCAATCTCGTCCATACTGAGCACAGTGGGCAAATGCCGCCCCGGCTTAGGCGCGTCGATCAGGTCCATGGGGTCGTTGCTCACAACACCCTGGCGTCCCAAAAAGCGGTAAAACTTGCGCAGAGCCGACTGCTCCCGCGCCATGCTGGTTGCGGCCAACGATTCGGACTCAGAGGTCAGAAACTCCACCACTACGATCCGTTCCTCGGGCACCGTATCAATTTGCTGTTGTTTGAGCCAGGACGAATAACGGTGTAAATCGTTACCATAGCTAATCCGCGTATTTGCCGCTAAGCCACGTTCAACTTCGAGGTAATGCAAAAAATCAGTAATTAAGTCATCCATAGCTATTACTCCGCGTCAGGGGCCTTGTCCTGCGGTAACAACTCAACGTAGCCGTCCATTTCACGCACTAACCGCGCCTTGAGCAGGTGGCCCAACGCACGCTTGAAGGCACCTTTGCTAATATCGAGGTGCTGGCGAATCAAAGCCGGGTCGCTCTTGTCCGTCAGGTTTAGTCGCCCATCGTGACTATGTTGCATCACTGCGAGCAACATTGCGGCGTCGTCGTCAATCGCCTCGTAGGCGCGCGGGTGCAGCGATAGGTTCAAACCACCATCCTGACGAATACCAATCACCCGCGCGTGCACGACCTGACCCAAACGGGGTTCAGCATCACGTTCACTCGGGTGGATAAAGCCCAAGTAGTGGTCATCAGTGAACACCAATGTCCCCGCCAGCTTCAGGCGGTAAACCGTTGCTGTCACATCTTTGTTCTTCATGTCATCATGAGCAATGTGCGCTAATTGCGGGAAGAAGTCCGGCGCAGCTACTTTGCCCCACATGCGGTGCTTGTTGTCCAATTCAAGCCGAATCATCAGGCGGTCGCCACGGGACGGCCACAAGCGGTTCTCAAGTGGCAGATCGTCGAGACTCACCACCACGTCTTTATCCGGCAAGCCCACGTCCACGAAGACGCCCAAATCGCGGCGCACCTGCACCACTGGGCAGAAGGCGTACTGCGACTCACTAATAGCCAGCTGTTTCGTCGTCATTCGCGGCTCACGGTGCTCATTCTCGTAGGCAAAGCCGGTGACGCTGCTCCCTAAAGCCGGCATCTCATCAAACTCACTCCGTTGCACCGCCATCGTGGTGCCAGCGTACTGAACGTACACGTAATCCTCGTTACTATCAGTCACCTTACCAGTGACGGTCTGTCCATTAAAATCCATCGTTTTCTCCTTATTTGGCCAGGGCTAGCGGCCACCCTTTTTTGCGCAACACGCCTATTGCTAGTGTAGCGTAAGGCATTCTTAATAGTTAGTTTACCACCCTGGCTGGCCCTTGACCATGCCCGGCAGTATATGTAACCCAAAGGGGCGCAACACACCAAAGTGTGTCGCACCCCTCGAGTTTGAAAGCAATTAGTTAGATTGACGCACCATTAGATGGCGTTCGTAGCACCCTTGTAGACGATACCACGACGAGAATCAACGGTTACGACCTGGCCATCATTGATGACAGTCGTTGCGTCTTCAGCGCCAACAACCACTGGGATACCCATAGCGATACCCACAACGGCAGCATGGCTAGTCAAACCACCGGCTTCAACAACCACTGCAGCAGCCTTTTCGATGGCTGGCAGGTAGTCCTTGTCGGTCGTCTTGGTAACCAGGATGTCACCCTTCTGCATCTTAGCAACAGCTTCGCTTGCAGTAGTAGCAACAACGGCCTTACCAACAGTAGTCTGGTCGCCAACACCGGAACCCTGAGTCAACTTGGAGCCGATCAGCTGAACCTTCATAACGTTGGTCGTACCAGTTTCACCAACTGGAACACCGGCAGTAATCAGAATCAAGTCGCCTTCTTCAGCAAAGCCCAATTCCTGAGCCTTCTTAGTGGCAACATCGAACATGTCATCAGTTGAAGATGGCTTTTCGATGATTTCTGGGACAACACCCCAGTTGATCATCAAACCGCGCTGAGTCTTTTCACTGAAAGTCAGTGCCAAGATGTCAGCCTTCGGACGGTACTTGCTGATCATACGGGCAGTGTAACCAGAGTTAGTGGCAGCAACGATGGTCTTAACACCCAGGTTGCGCGCCGTGTGTGCCACAGCCTGACCAACTGACTCAGTCACGGACTGGTTGGAGTACTGCTTCAAAGCGTAAGCATCCTGGTCAGTCATGGCCTTTTCAGTGTATTCGTCGATGCGAGCCATTGCGGCAACGGATTCTACAGGGTAGTCACCGTTTGCGGATTCACCGGAAAGCATCGTTGCGTCGGTACCGTCGAATACGGCGTTAGCAACGTCGTTAACTTCGGCACGAGTAGGACGAGGGTTTTCCTGCATGGAGTCCAGCATCTGGGTAGCAGTGATAACTGGCTTGCCCAGGGCGTTGCACTTCTTAATCAGGGACTTCTGAACTAATGGCACGTGTTCGAATGGAATTTCGACACCCATGTCACCACGGGCAACCATCAGACCATCAGAAACCTTCAGGATGTCATCAATGTTGTTGATACCTTCCTGGGATTCAATCTTAGGGAAGATTTGAACCTGTTCCTGGTGCTTTTCTTCGAGCAGTTCACGGATGTCCAAAACATCCTGTGGCTTACGAACGAAGGAAGCAGCAATGAAGTTGATACCGTTGTCCAAACCAAAGCGGATGTCACTAGCATCCTTTTCAGTGATACCAGGCAGGTTGATGGAAACACCAGGGGCGTTAACACCCTTACGGCCACCCAAGACACCATCGTTCTGGACCTTGGTAACCAATTCGCGGTGTTCGTCATCCTTTTCGGTAATCAGAACGTCGATCAAACCATCGTCAAAGAGCACGTGACCACCAACGTGGGTGTCATCGTACAGGCCAGGGTAAGTAACAGCAACCTTGTCCTGAGTACCTTCCAGGGAGTCGTCCATGGAGATACGTACCACATCACCGGTGTGGAATTCGATCTTGCCATTAGGCGTGCTCTGAACGGTCGTACGGATTTCGGCACCCTTAGTATCAAGCATGATACCAACAGTCTTGCCAGTAATCTTCTCGGCTTCGTGAACCATGGTCATACGGGCCAAGTGTTCCTCGTGGTCACCATGAGAGAAGTTGAAACGGAAAACGTTGGCACCAGCTTCGATCAACTTAACAATGATGTCGGTCGTGTTACTAGCAGGTCCAAGCGTGCTGACGATCTTGGTCTTTTTCATAAATGAAAAATCTCCTTCTTTTGCAAAATGTTTTTAAACAGTGTTACCAGAATTAAGTTAACTAAAATGCGAGCTCTTTTGCAACCTTGTAAACGTCCATTTCGGGCTCGTGCTTTGAGTCAAACAGGTCGAGCATGTTGTGGGTAACCAGTTTGTTGTTCTGGATACCGATGGCCAAACCACCCTTACCCTCCATCAGGAGTTCAACGGCGTAGCTACCCATGCGGGAGGCCAATACGCGGTCAAAGGCGGTCGGCACACCACCACGCTGCACGTGGCCAATAGTGGTGGCGCGAAGCTGGAAGTCACCGAACGGCTTGAGCTTATCGGCAAACTCAGCGGCAGTCATTACGCCTTCAGCCAACACGATAATTGCGTGCTTTTGGCCACGGGCGCGGCTACTCTTCAGCTTTGCCGCTACCTCAGCGACATCAAAATCCTTTTCAGGAATAATGACGTCTTCCGCAGCGCTAGCCACTGCAGCCCACATCGCGATGTCACCAGCGTTACGGCCCATCACTTCCACGACGAAGGTACGTTCGTGGCTTGCGGCGGTGTCGCGCAGGTTATCCATTGCGTGCACGGCAGTGTTCAAAGCAGAGTCAAAGCCGATGGTGAAGTCCGTGTAAGGAATATCGTTGTCGATAGTCCCCGGCAGGCCCATGGCGTTAAAGCCATGCTCGTTCAGGCGCAGTGCACCGTGATAGGAGCCGTCGCCACCGATAACGACAATCGCGTCAATACCGAACTTCTTGAGCTGCTCCACACCCTTCAACTGAACTGGTTCTTCAGCGAATTCAGGGAAACGAGCAGAGTACAGGATAGTCCCACCACGGTTGATAATGTCATCAGCCGTGCGTGAATCGATCCGGAAGATATCACCAGCAAGCAAGCCGGCGAAACCGTAGTTGATACCGTACGCTTCCAGGCCTTCGTGTTCAGCCTTACGCGTCACGGCACGCACCGCGGCGTTCATGCCCGGAGCATCCCCACCGCTGGTCATAATACCAATGCGTTTCATCTTTCCACCTCACGTGAATTTCTGTGGGTCGAATACCTCAACCCCAAACAAAATCAGTCTACCACTTTTCAGAAATAAAGTCGCCAGCAACATGCAGATTTCTCAACAGAATCTTACTTTTGTCGTAATGGCCTGGTCACCACCGCGTCGGGGCCCAGGACCGTGCGTAATTGGTCTAGCACCTGATCTGTCACTGCCAACGATTGCGGCCGTTTGGTTGGCAGGCGATGGCCGTCGGCAACCAGCACCACTGGACTACGTCCGCGGTGCGTTGCCAAGATTTCCGCCACCTCGGAGCGGAGCGCAACATCGGGCTGACTCCCTAAATTGAGGAAGACAACTTTGGGTAATTCGGCCCGAGCCACATCAATTGGTGTGAGCGAATTGGCGATAATTGCCGTGCTGTCGTCGTGCTCACGCCGTTCGCCTTTGCCCCGCAGTAAGTATACGGCATTAACCGTCACGGGCTGCACCTGCTGGTAAGTTCGGGGGAATAGCGTCACGTCCGCTGTCCCCGTCCCGTCCTCGACGGTCAGGAAGGCCATTGTCATGCCCTGCTTAGTTTTAATTTGCCGCACCGCCGTCACGAGTATGACCGTAGCCACGTTCTTGCCGATACCCACGCCATCAAGCCGCACCGCGTGGTTGCCGTCCGCGACATCCGTGTACTGCTCAGTCGGGTGACCATTCAGGTAGTAGCCCAGAACCGTGGCCGCCATCGCATCATCTTCGGCTTGAGAACTAGCGTGAACGTCCGCCTGCTTTGGCCACAGGTTGCGCAACAGATCCGCGTCCCCCGCGGCTAAATCTACCGCCGTCAGGACACTCTCCAGCTGCGCCAACGCTACGGCCCGGTTAGTCACCAACTGGTCCAGCGCACCAACCTGAATGAGCGGCCCCAGCACCTTTGCATCACGCCACTGCGGTGCCAGTCGCAGTAGCAGGTCCGCATACGACTGGAACTGCCCGTTGGCGGAGCGCTCGTCCACCAGTGCGGAGACAAAGTCGCGCCGTAAGCCCTTAACGTTCGCCAGCCCGACACGGATTGCCCCCTTCTTATTGAGGCGAAATCCACGGCCCGACCAGTTGACGTCGGGAGCCAGTACCGGAACCTGCGCCGCGCGGGCCGCCCCAATCAGCGACCGTAGCTTGGTCGTATTCCCCAAATTACGGTTACACTGGGCCGCATAAAACGCTGCAGGAAAATGTACCTTAAGGTAAGCCAACCAAAAGGCGAGCTTTCCGTAGGCGACCGCGTGGCTACGGTTGAATCCGTACCCAGCAAATCGTTCAATATCGGCGTAAACCGACTCGGCATCGGCAGCGCTCAGGCCACGCTCTTGCGCCCCCGCGATAAATTGTGTTCGGCCGGCGTCGATTTTGGCCTTATTCTTCTTGCTCATCGCGCGCCGTAAATCATCGGCAGCGGCCATGTCAAAGCCACCAATTGCGCTGGCAACCTGCATCACCTGTTCCTGATAGACAATGATGCCATAGGTCGAATCCAGGATGGGGGCTAGCAACGGCGTCACGTAGGTCACTTCCTGATCACCGTGCATCCGTGCCGCAAAGTCGCCAATGTATTCCATCGGTCCAGGACGATACAACGCGGTGGTTGCAACGACATCCTCAAAACCACGGGGACGAACTTGGCGCAACACCCGTTGCATGGGCGCACTTTCAAACTGGAAGACGCCCAGCGTATCACCATCTTGGAACAACTTGATGGTATCAGCATCATCCAACGGTATGTTCTCGGGGTCAAAGTCGTCCCCCACTTGCCGCCGGACATAAAACAAAATTTGGGCGAGTAAACCTAGAGTTCGCAAACCTAGTAGATCAATTTTCAGCAGGCCGAGACGTTCAACCACTTCTTTGGTCCCCTGAGTTTGCTCACCATCTCCGGTCGGCATAGTCTGCACCGCAATCGTGTCCACCAGCGGCGGTCGGGACAGCACCACGCCCGCCGCATGGGTAGTGACATTGCGTGGGATGCCCGTCAGCCGCCCCGCAAGGGTCAACACCCTGTTAACGTCACCGCTATCCGACCGCATATTCGCTAATGGCCGTGACGCGGCCAAGGCGTCCGCGATTGTTTCCTCACCACTTGGAACGGCGCCAGCAATCGCGTCTACCTCATGTTGCGGTCGTCCCAGTACGCGCCCAACATCGCGAATGGCCTGCTTAGGCCCTAACGTACCTAATGCCATAATCTGGGCGAAGTGATCGGTACCGTAGCGTTCGCGAACGTAGTCAATCATCTCGTCGCGGCGATCATCCTGGATGTCCAGGTCAATATCGGGCATCTGCCCACGATTCGGGTTCAAGAACCGTTCAAAGAGTAGCTGGTACTGCAACGGGTCCACCGTGGTAATACCGAGGGCAAAGGCCACTAGGGAGCCGGCCGCAGAGCCACGGCCCGGTCCGGTGAGGATACCCCGCCGGTGAGCCTCCTGCACGATGTCTCCGACAATTAGAAAGTAGTCGTCAAATCCCATCGAGCCAATGACCGCTAGCTCGTGCTGCAGGCGCTCCTGGTAGTCGGCGGGGACCGCTGCTTGATCGTCCACGGACATCCTGCTGGCTAGCCCCGACCACGCGAGGTGCGCCAAATAATCGCCAGCAGACATTCCTTCCGTGTCCGGAAAGGCTGGTAACTGAGTGCGAACAGCCGGAATATCAACCGCACATTCATCAGCCAGTGCAACCGTTGCCCGCACCAAATCATCACGGTGGGCGACAACGTACGGTTCACCGGCATCGGTGGCTGCAGGCAATTCGTAGACCCCCGGAGCGTCGTTGGCGTTTAAATCCAGGCGGTCACCCGTCGCAATTGCCCGCAAAATTTGGGCGGCTACATCATCGGCAGCATCCAGGTAACGGACATCACCGAGCGCCACCGCGCCCAAGTGGTGCACTTGGGCGAACGCGGGCAAATCGGTTGCGAGTGCGGCGGCTGGTACGCCCACCAACACCCGGTCGGGATGGTGGGACTGCAAAGTAGTCACCAACGCCCAGGCCGAATTACCATCACCAGCGGTTAGAGCAGCCATGAGCCGACCGTTAGCGGTGGTCACCACGACCAAGCCGCTCAGATACCCGATGGCGTCCAGAGCGTCGACTTTGCCCGTCATGACCTGACTGCTGACGCGCATTAATTGCCGGTAGCCGGCCTGTGTATGCACAAGGAGGATGCATTCGGTGCCGTCGTTCAGCCGCAGGGTCATGCCCAGCAAAGGCTTGATTCCGGCGGCCTTGGCGGCATCATAAAATGGCGCTAGGTTATACACCACGTTGACGTCGGTCAACGCAAGTGCGTGGTATCCCCGCGCCTTAGCTGCTTCTATGTATGATTGCACCCCAGTCGGGCTTTGCAGGATGCTCCCGCTGGAAATTACCTGTAACTGTACAAAATCCATGCCGCCACCTCACATACCATTATACCTAACCCACGGCATCGCTGCACCGGTCATCCGCACTACCAGTGGCGGTGGCGGCTGGTGGCGGTGCTGGTCGGTGAGGGTGCTGTGGTGTGCTACGACTTTGTGGACCGCTCCACGTAAACGCTGCTATTGGCTGGTCGTACTGGCGTGGTGGCTCCGGTTGAGCAGCTGGTCCCCGCGACCGGTGCTGAGAGCCTCACGC
>NZ_BCVS01000037.1:0-19914 GCF_001591865.1 Lacticaseibacillus pantheris DSM 15945 = JCM 12539 = NBRC 106106 | reverse complement strand
AAGCCGTAGTCCCAAAGGCCACCCGCGTGTTCGTCACCACCCAACCTTCGCCTACCTGAGCGGTAAGTCGACATTTTCGAACGTCAGCGGCACCAACCCTGTGATGGTGATGCCGACAAGCCGCAACGACGCGCTAGTGTCCGTTTCTTCATTATAAAGTGTCCACGCCGCATCCAGGATATCATCGGCATCCACAAAGTACCGCTCCCGTGTCATCCGCCGCGTTTGCGTGTTGAAGTCTACGTCGCGTACCTTCAAGACAACCGTCGTTCCGTGCCGCTGCTTCTTACGCAGCTCCGCACTAACTTTGCCAGCCAGCATCGTCAACTCCTGGCGGACGGCAGCCGAGCTTTGCAACGGCGGGTTGTAGGTCCGTTCCTTACCAATCGACTTACGTTCCTTAACCTCAATCGGGTGGTTATCAATGCCGCGAGCGTGTAACGCCAGCATGAACCCGGCCTTACCAAACTCACGCTGCAACATCCCCGGGTCGGCCGCCAATAAATCTGCGCCCGTCTCGATGCCCAGTGCTTGCAGCCGGGGGAGCGTCTTTTTGCCCACACCACGAAACTTGCCGATTGGCTGTGGTGCCAAAAATTCCTGCGCCATCCCCGGCGTCACCACCGTGCGCCCACCCGGCTTATTGAATTCCGAGGCCATTTTGGCCAAGAACCGGTTGTACGACACCCCAATAGCACACGTCAATCGCGTCTGCCGCTCAATGGTCTGCTGCAGCCACAAAGCCAGCGCGATGGTCGTGGGAAAATGCGTGTTGTTCGTCACGTCCAAATAGGCCTCGTCCAACGCAATTGGTTCGATGAGGTCCGTCACCTGGTGAAAAATATCGTGGATTTGGTCGGAAACGGCGTGATACTTTTCAAAGTCGGGGTCCTTAAATACCAACAAACGGCGTGGCACCTTGCGTACCGCCTCGATTGCGGGCATGGCCGAATTAACCCCATACTGTCGCGCCACGTAATTGGCGGTGGTAATCACCCCTTTGCCCCCGGTTTGCCGCGGGTCGTGGGCAATCACCAGCGCGCGGGTGCGCAAAGACGGGTCGTCACGCATCTCAATGGATGCATAGAAGGCGTCCATATCAACGTGAATAATTTTACGACTAGTATCATTAGGAATCTGCAACCGGAATAACGGTGTCAATACGGACGCCCCCTCTCTACCGAACATATTTTCGCACATGTCCAGCGTGGTGGCAATCGACTTTGCCGGTGCCCCATACCCCAACAACCCGGTCGATTCATAGCAAAGGCGCACCCCGAGTTATCGAGGTACGCCCAACCAAATCAGCACATTAGCGGCTGCGGGCTGATTCCCGCACCAGAATATCGTCAATCACTTGTTGCAATGACACACCAGCCATCGTCGACTCAGCCTGGCGTTGCACATCGTCGTAGATACCATTCAACGTATCCTGAATGTTGCCCCCAACAATACAACGCGGGTTCGTCTTGTCATCAACGTGCAGTAACCGCTGATTTCCTTCGATTGCCCGGTACACATCCAGCAACGAAATATCCGCGGCGGGTCGGGCCAGCCGGGGTGCGACGACCCCTGGGTGGGTCTCCAGCAAGCCTGCCTTAACCAAAGCAGCCATTAACCGCCGCACCAAGCTGGGATTGGACTCAATACTATTGGCAATTGCCGCGCTCGATAAGTCACCGTCCTGGTAAATCGATACGTAGGCCAGGATGTGCACCCCATCACTCAACTTGTGTGAATACTTCATTAGCTTAACCCCTAATAATAAATTTCTAACTAATCATAATATATCTTTGCCTAATCACCAACTACGTCGCGAATTGCGTCCTCAATTGGGGTGAGTTCGTGGCCCAGAACGTCCTGCAAATCCGTCGAATCAACGTCCAACTGACCGTCGCGAATGAGCGTCTGGAATGAGGTGATTAACTGTGCAGTCGGTTCATCAAGTCCGGCCTGCTGCAAGCCTGCACTGTAGGCTTCATCATCCACAGACAGAACGTCGAAGTCCCCCTGAGTTGCGTCGGCCAAATCTTTGTACGTCCGGGCTGGCCCCGCAAACTCATACTGTGTCCGTGGCTGGTCCATGGCCAACACGTCAGCCGCCGCCTCCGCGTACTCCCGCTCGAGCGCCCACCCGGCTTTGCCCGCTGCCGCCGAATAAACGAACGGCCGGCCAGCGTGCGCGTGCCGCAGCGTGCTACTCTCATTCTCCAAGTACCAGTTGTTGCGGAGGAAGGAATAGTCCAAGCCGGAGTCGCGGATGTAGTCTTCCGTGACGCGGTGATCCGCCGCCAACGCTGCAGTCGAGCGATCCGCCCGTGGGAAGCTCGTGTACGCCACAAAACTTACCCCTGCGGCCTTTGCCGCATCAATGACGTTACGGTGCTGCTGCTCGCGCGGAACCGGGCCGCCTGGCTGTGATGAAATGAGTAGCAGTCGGTCCACTCCCTGCAAAGAGGTGGTCAGCTGATCGACATCATCGTAATTACCCGGTCGTACCGTCACCCCGGCTGGCACCAGCTTCTTGGCCCGCTCCACGTTGCGCGCCAAAGCCACCACATTCTCGGACCCAACTAATTCCACCAACCGCTTGACCGCAGTCCGACCAAAGCGTCCCGTCACACCCGTTAATGCATAAGTAGTCATATTCGTACCTCCATATTTAGCCTAAGCTGTTACTTTAACTTTAACTTGCAATATTTATTGTAACAGGCTTTGCTATTCTGTCAACCGACAACGTAACGGACCGCCGCAGTTAACGGAGACTGCCAGAGTACATTTGCCCGTCTACCCGCCCGCAGCCAGCTTAACGGGGACAACAAAATAACCGTCACAACTGATCCGGCTAGCACTGCTAGCACGAAACGCTGCGACGGTAATTAAAGCTCAAATTGCGATGTGATTTGTGGCTGCTAGACCCGTTCACGGCTGTAGTGCCGCTCGCCCATGTGCAGGACCTGCGTGAGGCCAAAGGTCAGGACGAAGTAAATACATGCGGTCACAATCAACGGCAGGAACGCCTCAAACGACGCACCCTGCACCACGGAAGTCTGGAAGGTCAATTCCCCGACCCCGATGACGGACACCACGGACCCTTCCTTGATGACGGACACAAATTCGTTACCCAAAGCAGGCAGGATGGTGCGCAACGCCTGTGGCAACACCACCAACTGCATGGTCTGCCGGCCGGATAGACCCAGCGAGCGGGAGGCTTCACCCTGCCCCACTGGGACCGCGTTCAGACCCGACCGAATGATTTCGGCCACGTACGCTCCAGAGTTCAGGAACATGGCAATGGCACCCGAAACAAATCCCGATACGTTCAACCCAATAATTTGCGTACCAAAGTAGACGATGAACACCTGAATTAGTAACGGCGTTCCCCGCACAAATTCAATGTAGACGTTAGCAATCGCCTTGACGATCCATACCCGGGACCGCTTCATCATGGCCAACAGCGTACCGAGGACAAAGCCAACGGTCACCCCAATTACGGCCAACGCCAAAGTGTACTCGGTGCCCTTCACGAAGTACGGGGCGTACTTATGGAAGAAGGACTCTTTTTGCACCATCTGCTTCATGGCGGCGTTACGCCACTTGGTGATGGGTTTCCCAATGACCTCTTTGTGCAAAATCTGGTTCAGTTTAGCCTTGAGTACCGGCGAGTTCTTCGGCAGTACAATCGCGGACTCACCGCCACCCCCTGGTATCTTGACCGGAGCCGTCGCAAACTTATCCGACTCCAACTCGTAGGACTTAGCGGTCGTGGTCGGGACCACGATGCCGTCCAACTTACCCTGACTCAACTGCGCGGCCTCGTCGGTGACCTTCTTCAAGGACGTCACCGTGGCACCGTGCAAATACTTCTTGGCCTGGTCTTCCTGAATGGTGGTAATCTGCGCGCCAATCTTGGCACCCTGGAAGTCATTGAGGGATTGGTACTTCTTGGCGTCCTGCTTCTGTACCAACACCACGTTGGGGTCGTTGAAATATACGTCAGTAAAATCGACCTTCTTCTCCCGTTCCGCGGTTGGCGTAATTCCGGAGACCACGATGTCAACTTTGCCCGACTCCAGCGCGGACAGCAACGCGTCGTTACTCATTTCGACGAGCTTGAGCTTGACGCCCAGCCGCTTGGCTAGGAGCTTATCCATCGTGACATCGAAACCAACAATCTGGTCCTTGCCACCAGCCGTAGAGTGGAACTCGTACGGAGCGTAATCCGGCGATAGCCCGACACGCAGTACGCCCGACTGCTTGACTTTGGTCCAAGTACCATCAGTGGTCGCCGCGTGGGTCAACTGCCGGGGCATGATTGTGACCGCGCAGACTACCAGCGCGGCGGCAACAAGCCCATACACCCACGCTTTAACTTTATCCCACCGTTGCACTTGCATAGGCATCCCCCAATAGTTGTTTTCCCGCCGCCACTTGTTGGCGCACCGAGTCAAAGCCGGTGCCACCAAGTGACTGGCGGCGTTCAACGGCCGCCACCGGATCCAGGTCGTGGTAAACATCGTCGCCGATTAACGCGCTGGCAGATTGCAAAGTCGCCAGGGACATGTCCTGCAACGGCGTGTTGGTCTGAATACCCTGTAGCACCAGCTGCCCCACGATGGCGTGCGCCTGCCGGAACGGCAGGCCCTTGGCTGCGAGGTAGTCGGCCAACTCGGTCGCGTTACTGAAGTCAGCTTTGACCGCGTTGTGCATGTTGTCCGCCTTAATGTGCACGGTCGACAGCATCCCCGTCATCACGTGGAGTGAACCCATGATGGTCGTGGTGGCGTCAAAGACCCCTTCTTTGTCCTCCTGCATGTCCTTGTTGTAGGCCAGCGGCAGGCCCTTCATTACCGTCAGCAGTCCCGTGAGGTCACCGTATACACGGCCGACTTTGCCCCGAATCAACTCCGCGTAATCGGGATTCTTTTTCTGCGGCATGATCGACGATCCGGTCGCGTAGGCGTCATCCATTTCGATGTATTGGTATTCATAGCTGCTCCACAGCACAAGTTCCTCGCACAGGCGGGACAGGTGCATCATCAGCACGCTGGCGTTGGTAAGGTACTCGATGGCAAAGTCGCGGTCGGAAACGGCGTCCAGCGAATTGGTATACACCTGCTGAAAGCCAAGTAGGTCGGCCGTTTCCTGCCGGTCAATGGGAAAGGTGGTCCCGGCCAGCGCGGCGGCTCCAAGTGGTGAGATGCTGGTGTGCTGCATGTTGAAGTCAAAACGTTCCACGTCGCGTTGCAACATGTTGAAGTACGCCATAAAGTAGTGACCCAAAGAAATCGGTTGGGCGTGTTGCAGGTGCGTAGTCCCAGGCAGAATGGTCTCCACGTGCGTCTCCGCGAGGTTGAGGAGGACGGTCTGGAGCTTCTTCAAGGCGGCGGTTACCTCGGGTAGACGGTGCTGAACCCAGAGGTGAAAGTCAGTCGCCACCTGATCGTTACGGGAGCGGGCGGTGTGCAACTTACCGGCAACCGCACCAATTTTAGCCGTGAGGAGGGACTCAATATTCATGTGGATGTCTTCGTTTGCTACCGTGAACTCAAGTTGACCGGCCTGCAATTCGGCGTCGAGGTCCTGGAGGCCCTGCTTAATGGTTGCCGCCTCGTCTTTGGTCACGATGCCGGTGTCACCCAGCATCGTTACGTGGGCGATGGAGCCCTCGATGTCCTCGGCCGCCATAGCCTGATCAAAATCGATTGACGCGCCAAATTCCTGCGCAAATTCTGGGCTCACGGCGTTGAAACGTCCGCCCCACATCTTCTTAACTGCCATTATGGCGTCCTCCTCTGGTTCCCTATAATTTTGTGCGTAATCGCCGGTTACGGTTAAATTGCTCCGGTTATTGGGGGCACCCCGCGGCCGGCTACCAGCCTCACGCTCTCGCCGTGCCGGCTACCGCGAATCGGGGGGCCCGGGAAAACCGCCCGGTCTCCCCGATTTGATTCTGTACGGCGGCTTCGCCTTCTACAGAACTACGGGCTCGCAGCCGCCGCGGGGTGCCCCCAATAACCTCCACAATTTAACCGTAACCTACCAAGTTGTTTCGACGTTAATATGAAAGCCGCTGACATTCGTTGTCCAATCGGCGTACACCGAATACACCAGCAACCGCCGCGGGTCACCACCCAGCAACTTCCATAATCCAAACCACAACCACATAGAGTTGCCTGCACCATCTTCATGGCGTCTTACTCAATAATTTTAAACTTAATCATCAATTAACAATGGACAACGGGACCACTCAGCATCGTGGTCTGTACCCGATGCAAATAGCTACGCCATGACATTTAGTTGCCCTGCGATTTATCCGGGTTACCGTCCATCAAGCGCCAATAGCACAATCAAATTCCTAGTCAGGAAGCCGTACTGTCGGCGTGTGGTGTGGGGCCGAATGTGGAGGTAACTGGACGAGTTTTCGCACCCGGCCCGGTGGCGGTGTAGTTAAATGCGGAGGTATCTAGGCGGGGCATTTAGCTGCACCGCCGGCGTGCCCGGCCACGGACACCCGCCCAGTTACCGGAGCATTCGGCCCCGCACCATCCGCGCCAAGAGAACTACGCTTCCTGCGGCTTCTTGGCGGTTTTGCCGTTGACTTGGCTGTAAACGGTAGTTGGCAGGCTCCACAATTTGATGAAGCCAGCAGCCGCCTCTTGGTCAAAGGAATCGGCCGAAGTGTACGTAGCCAGATCCTCATCGTACAGCGAGTTACTTGACTTCCGGGCAACAGCCGTGGCGGTCCCCTTGTACAGCTTCATCTTGACGATACCGTTAACCACCTGCTGCGATTCGTCGATAAATGCGTTCAAAGCATCGCATAATGGTGAGAACCACAACCCGTTGTAAATCATGTTCGTCAATTGCTGTTCCACAATCGGCTTGAAGTGCGCCAGGTCACGTTCAAACGTCAGGTCTTCCAGATCCTTGTGCGCGGTCATAATCACCGCCGCGGCTGGTGCCTCGTAAATTTCACGGGACTTGATACCGACCAGACGGTTTTCAATGTGGTCAATCCGACCAATGCCATGGGCACCCGCAATACCGTTCAGCTTCAAGATCAATTGGTACAGCGGCAACTGTTCGCCGTTGATGGCTACCGGCAACCCTTTGTCAAAGGTCAATTCGAGGAATTCGGCCTCATCTGGTGCGTCTTCCGGCGCTACCGTCAGTTCGTACGCATCAGCTGGTGCCTGGTTCCACGGGTTTTCCAAAATACCGCATTCATTGGCGCGTCCCCAGAGGTTCTGGTCAATGGAGTATGGGGAGTCGAGGTTGATGGGCACCGGCACGTTGTGAGCCTTAGCGTAGTCAATTTCTTCTTCACGGGACCAGTGGAAGTCACGAATTGGGGCCTCAATGGCCATGTCTGGGTCCAACGCGTGGATGGCCGCCTCGAAGCGGACCTGGTCGTTACCCTTACCGGTCGAACCATGCGCGATAGCGGTAGCGCCAGTTTCGTGGGCAATATCAACCAGCTTTTTGATAATCAGCGGCCGGGACAAAGCTGAAACCAATGGGTACTCGCCTTCGTACAACGCGTTGGCCTTAATCACGGGTGCCACGTATTCATCGGCGAATTCGGCCATGCCATCAATGGCGTAACTTTCGATGGCCCCTACCTGCAAAGCCTTAGCCTTGATAAAGTCAATATCCTTGTCCATTTCGCCAACGTTCAAATTAACGGCGATGACTTCGTAACCCTTATCCTTCAACCATGGGATTGCGACGGACGTATCCAAACCACCGGAGTAAGCTAAAACGATTTTTTTCATGAGTAATACCTTCCTTTATTTGCGTGTATTTATTCATCAGATTGTGTATCCGGATGAGCTGATGTGAGTATCATAGCACGTTAAAATTGATAAATAAACACCTAAAATACATTTTTTTGCATTTTTCGGCTTTTTTATCGCATTTTATTGCATATTATTCAAATAAATGTATACTAGCATCATGAATACTAAGCGCATAAACATACGTTATTATCTGTCTACACGGGTAGGCCATCTACCTTTAATAGGTATTAGCATGTGTGGTTGCCATCAATCAAAGGAGAGTAGATATATATGTACAATCAATTTCAAAACCGCTCGTTTCTAGCCGAAAAAGACTTCACGGGGGCTGAGTTCTACACCCTGATTAAGTTTGCCGAACACCTCAAGGATTTGAAGGCCCATAACGTTGAGCATCATTACCTAGCTGGCAAGAACGTCGCCCTCCTCTTTGCCAAAACCTCCACGCGGACGCGTTCCGCATTTACCGTGGCGGCAACCGACCTGGGGGCCCACCCCGAATTTCTCGGGGCCAACGACATTCAATTGGGAAAGAAGGAGTCGCTAGCCGACACCGCCAAGATTCTTGGGAGTATGTACGATGGCATCGAGTACCGCGGCTTTGAACAAAGCACCGTTGACGCCCTCGCCCAGTATTCTGGCGTGCCCGTGTGGAACGGCCTGACCGACGATTGGCACCCCACACAAATGCTGGCCGACTTCATGACCATCGACGAAATTTTCGGCCACATCAAGGGGGTTACACTCACCTACCTGGGCGACGCCCGCAATAACGTTGCGAACTCGCTACTGGTAACCGGCGCCATGCTTGGGGCCAACATCCACCTCGTGGGTCCAAAGTCACTGCAGCCATCCGCGGCAGTACAGAAAATCGCCCAAAACTTTGCCGCACAGTCTGGCAGTCAGCTACTCATCACCGATGACCTCCAGGAGGGACTGGAGGGGAGCGATGTCCTCTACACCGATATTTGGGCGTCCATGGGTGAAGAAGACCAGTGGGCCGCGCGCATCAAACTGTTGCAACCCTACCAGCTCAATATGGCCGCGGTGCAGGCCACGCATAACCCCAACACCATCGTTATGCACGACTTGCCTGCCTTTCACGACCTGAACACCACCATGGGACAGCAAATTCACGATCAGTTCGGCCTCGATGAACTCGAAATTACCGATGAAGTGTTTAACGCCCCCTTTGCCCACCAGTTCCAACAAGCGGCCAACCGGATGCACACCATCAAAGCCGTAATGGCCGCGACCCTCGGGCACCCGTTTATCCCCACTACCATCGATCCCGCATAGGAGGTGCCTCACATGCAACGTTTTCTCGTTCTCGCCAACGGATCAGTCTATCCTGGCACCGCGTTTGGTAGTACCCAACCCGTCACCGGTGAAATCGTCTTTACCACCGGTATGACCGGCTACCAGGAAGCCATCACCGACGCCTCGTACCACCACCAAATTCTGACGTTCACGTACCCCCTCATCGGTAATTACGGCATTAATAACCACGACGACGAAGCGAACGGACCACAGGCCAGCGCTATTGTCGTGCATGAAGTCGCGCGCCACCCCAGAAATTGGCGCTGCGACCTGAGCCTCACCGACTGGGCAACAGCCAACAATCTGCCCGGAATCACGGGGGTGGATACCCGCGCCCTCACCCGGGAAATCCGTGAGGTGGGCGTCATGAACGCCGCCCTCGTGGACGAGGTTACGCCGGCCGTAATTGATAGCCTGCAAACGCCCGTGCCGGTCACGCAGCCGCAGACCGTCCCGACCATCACCACCAGTGCTGACGCGAGCCAATACCGCGTTGGTGTAATCGACTTTGGTTTGAAACGGTCGATTCTGCGCGCCCTGCATGAACGTGGCGTGCAGACCGTCACCTTCCCGCCGACAACCAGCGCCGCGGCCATCATGGCCAGCGGCGTGGACGGCGTCCTGCTGTCGAACGGCCCTGGGAACCCCACCGACCATGCGGACGTTCTGCCCACCATTCGACAACTGCAAACCCTACTACCGCTCATGGCCATTTGCCTGGGTCACCAACTGTTTGCCCTCGCCAACGGTGCCACCACTTTCAAGCTCAAGTTCGGCCACCGTGGATTTAACCACGCGGTGCGCGACCTCCAGCGCGGCACCACCGCGTTTACTTCACAAAACCACGGCTACGCGGTTGACCCGCAATCACTGGCCGGTACCCAACTGACAGTGACGCACGTGGAGATTACGGACCACACCGTCGAGGGGCTGCGGTTGCAGGACCACGATGCCTTTTCCGTCCAGTTCCATCCGGACGCCACTCCAGGCCCGCACGACTACACGTACTTATTTGACGACTTCATCGCGACCATCGCCGCGCACCACCAACCACAGGAGGCGTACCATGCCCAAGCGCAATGATATCCACAAAATTTTGATTATCGGCTCCGGACCCATTATTATCGGCCAGGCCGCCGAGTTTGATTATTCCGGGTCGCAGGCAGCCATCTCCCTGCGCGAAGAGGGCTATAACGTCGTGCTCGTGAACTCCAACCCGGCAACCATCATGACGGACACCGAAATGGCGGACAAAGTATACATCGAACCGTTGACGCTTACGGGCCTCAAGCCCATCTTGCGGGCCGAACACCCGGACGCCATCCTGCCAACTTTGGGTGGCCAAACCGGGTTGAACCTCGCCCGCGAGTTGGTGGGTGACGGTATCCTGGACGAACTGCATATCGAGTTGCTGGGCACCAAAATGGACGCGATTGCCACCGCGGAGGACCGGGAACTATTCAAAGAACTCATGGCGCAGCTGCACGAGCCGGTGCCCGCATCGTTAACAGTCACCACGGTCGCCGACGCCCTCGCATTCGGCGATGCGACCGGCTACCCAGTGATTGTGCGCCCGGCTTACACCATGGGCGGTACTGGTGGCGGCATTGCCCACACCCACGACGAGCTCGAACAAATTGCCACCACTGGGCTTGATCTCAGTCCCGTAACCCAAGTGTTAATTGAAAAATCAATTGCGGGCTACAAAGAAATTGAGTTTGAGGTCATGCGGGATGCGGCCGATAACGCGCTGGTCGTGTGCTCCATGGAAAACGTCGACCCCGTGGGGATCCACACCGGTGATTCCATCGTGGTCGCCCCCACACAAACTTTATCCGACCAGGAATACCAAATGATGCGTGACGTCGCGCTGAAAATCATTCGCGCGTTGAAGATTGAGGGCGGCTGTAACGTCCAGATGGCGCTGGATCCCCACAGCTTCCACTACGACATCATCGAGGTGAACCCACGGGTATCACGGTCGTCCGCCCTGGCTTCCAAAGCTACCGGCTACCCCATCGCCAAAATGGCCGCCAAAATTGCGGTGGGCCTCCACCTCGACGAGATCATGAACCCCGTCACGGGCACCACGACAGCGGAGTTCGAACCCGCTTTGGATTACGCCGTCGTCAAAATTCCGCGGTGGCCGTTCGATAAATTCGCCACCGCTGACCGCACGTTGGGCACCCAAATGAAGGCCACCGGCGAAGTCATGGCGATTGGCCGCAACATCGAGGAAGCGATGAACAAGGCCGTTCGGTCACTCGAAATCGGTGTCACCGGGCTAAGCGACCTGCGCTACGCCGACATGTCGACCGATGCACTGCTGGACGCCTTGATGCCAGCGTGCGATGACCGCATTTTCATGCTGACCGAACTATTACGGCGCGGTTGCACGTTGGCGCAACTCAACGCGCGGACCGGAATCGACCAATTCTTCCTGGATAAGCTGTTGCACATTACTGAGATTGAGAGTGATTTAGCGGACCAGCCTATGTCCCCTGAACTCCTGACGACAGCCAAGCAAAACGGCTTTGCGGACGTCACCATCGCGCGGCTCGCGGGCACCACCACGGACGCGGTCCACTCTGCGCGGACGCAGGCGGACATCCAGCCGGTTTATAAGATGGTGGACACGGTCGCGGCGGAGTTCGCCTCCAAAACCCCATACTTTTACTCCACCTATGATTACAGTAACGAGTCGGAACCATTGGCACAGGAATCGGTTCTGGTGCTGGGTTCCGGCCCCATCCGCATCGGTCAGGGGGTGGAGTTCGACTACGCCACGGTGCACGCCGCGGAAACGATCCGCAAAGCCGGTTACGCGGCGATTATCATCAACTCCAACCCCGAAACGGTGTCCACCGATTTCTCGGTGTCGGACAAGTTGTACTTTGAGCCCCTCACCTTTGAGGACGTAATGAACGTCATTGAACTGGAGCACCCCATCGGCGTCGTCGTCCAGTTTGGTGGACAGACCGCCATCAACCTTGCACAGTCACTGCACGATGCCGGCGTGAACATCCTCGGCACCACGCTGACCGACCTCAACCGTGCGGAGGACCGGGAGGAGTTCAACCAGGTCATCCAGCGGCTACACCTCCCACAGCCGGCCGGCAAGACGGCGATGACCACAACGGAGGCCATCGATGCTGCCAACACTTTGGGCTACCCCGTACTGATTCGGCCGTCATACGTACTCGGGGGCCGGGGGATGGAAGTCGTCCATTCGGAGGCCGAACTCCGTGACTACATCGACCGCGCCGTGAAGATATCGAACCACCACCCCGTGCTGATCGACTCCTACCTCCAGGGGCAGGAGGCCGAGCTGGACCTCATCAGTGACGGAGAAACGGTCATCATCCCGGGCATCATGCAGCACATCGAGCGCGCGGGAATCCACTCGGGCGACTCGATGGCAGTATACCCGCCGCAAAGTTTGAGTAGTAGCGTGCAGGAAGCCATGGTCAACGACGCCACGGAACTCGCCCACGCGCTGGGCACGGTTGGCATCATGAACGTCCAGTTCGTGATCCACAAGGATACCCCCTACGTGATTGAGGTTAACCCCCGTGCATCGCGGACGGTACCGTTTATCTCCAAAGTAGCCCACGTACCCATGACGCAACTCGCCACGCGGGCCATGCTGGGCGAAAGCCTGGCGGCACTCGGCTATCACAGCGGCTTGGTCAAGCCGGACACTGCCATCCACGTGAAGGCACCAGTGTTCTCGTTCACGAAGTTGCCCGGAGTCGACCCGCTAGTCGGCCCGGAAATGAAGTCCACCGGTGAAGTGATGGGCAGTGCGTCCAGCTTCCCGGAGGCCATCGCCAAGGCCTTTGCCGGCGCCAAGCTCACCGTGCCACCAACCGGAACGGTTCTGCTCAATAGCGATCCCCGCCAGTACCAAGAGCTCGCCCCACTGGCGCAATCCTTGCTGGGGATGCATTACACCGTGACGGCGGATCCAGCGACGGCCGCTGGTTTAACTCAAAGTGGCGTTCCGGTGACCGCGGTGGCCAACCCCACCGCGACTTTGGGTAGCACCACCGCCTTGGTCGTCAGCACCGCACCGGTGACGGACGCAGCCGCGGTCGCGCTCCGTGCCCACACGTTGGGGCAACAGCTACCGCTCATGACGGCGCTGGACACGTTGCACGCCTGGATTATGGCACACGCGCACGTAGAGGTGTAAACGTAAATAGTCGGCTTCAACCGTGAATGCAACCACGAGTTGAGGCCGATTTTTGTGTATATTGACATTAGTGGGTAAGCGCTTTATTCTGAATATGTAATTACATATTATAAAGGGGCGAAAACTGATGACTAAATATACGCTTGATGATTTTGCACGCATGATTGACCACACGAACCTGCACGCAGACGCCACCCGTGCGGACATGATCAAGTTATGTGCCGAGGCTAAGGAGTACCACTTCAAAATGGTCGCCATTAACCAGGTACAATCCGCGCTTTGTGCCAAGCAGTTGCGGGGCACCGATATTGACACGGGGGCGGCCATTGCCTTTCCACTGGGCCAAACCAGTATTGCGGCCAAAGTCTTCGAGGCCCAGGATGCGATGGCCCACGGCGCAAACGAAATTGACTACGTTCTGAACATCACGGCCCTGAAAGACGGCGACGATAACTATATTGAGGACGAAATGACGGCAATGGTGCGGGCGTGCCACGAACACGAGGTGCCATGCAAAGTCATCTTTGAAAACTGCTACCTCACAAAGGACGAGATTCGGCGCGCAGCAACGATTGCGGGGCGGGTACGGCCGGACTTCATCAAGACCTCCACGGGTTTTGGAACCGGCGGCGCGACGGTCGAGGATGTCCGCCTGATGAAGTCCACGGTGGGTGACGCCGTGCAGGTCAAAGCCGCAGGTGGTATTCGCAATTCCGACGACTTCCTCGCCATGATCCGCGCGGGGGCTACGCGGATTGGAACTAGTGCGGGCGTGCACATCATCAATGCGCTCCGCGACCGCATGCTCACCGACCACGTCACCACCATCAGCCTTGAACAAGACTGATGGTGGTGCTGGGAGGGAGAGTTGACTGACTACGCCTTGGTGGGACATTCCACGGTGACCGCTGCTAGGGCGAAACCTCCAACCGCAAATAACGCGGTTTCCGGTGCGAATTAAAGCCTGCCGACAAAAAGCGTCGTCAGTCTTTAATCTCGTCGCGCTGTACGTCGCCCTTGGCTCCTACAGCGGTACCCCCTAACAGCGGTCACCGTTCCAGTCCCAGTCAGCTCCGTCAGCCAACTCTCCCTCCCGGCACTCGCCACATCGTAATTGAAGCGGTCTGGTGTAATTCAAAACTAGGTTAGTTGGCGCGGGGTGACGTAGGTAGCTAGCGTTGAATCCCTGGCGGCTGCAGGCCCGTAGTTCTGTTGGAGCGTAGCGACGTACAGAATCAAATGGTGGAAATCGAGCCGTTTTTGCTCGAGTTCCACCATTCGCGGGAGGCCGGTACGGCCGGAGCGTGAGGCTCGTAGCTCCGGCCAGGGATTCAACGCTAGCTACCGGAGTCACCCCACGCCAACTAACCGAGGGAATTCCACCAAAGGCGCAGTCTGCCAACCGACTCACCCAGCACAACACACCACCCATGCTATACTGGTAGGCAAAGAACCACGGAGGTATAGCTTTGACACAACCGAAATACCAGGTAATTGAGCAAACACTGCGCGCCCGCATCACCGACGGCACCTATCCCGAAGGTAGCATCATCCCCAAAGAGGTCGACCTCGCCGCCGAGTTTGCCGTGAGTCGGCCCACCATCCGCCAGGCAATCCGGATTTTGGTCAACCAAGGATTACTGGAACGGAAACAACACCGCGGTACCCTCGTCCGGCAAAGTAAGATTGCCCAACAATTCACCCATGTCATTCAAAGCTATAACCAAGAAATCGCCGCCAACGGTCGCTGTAGCCGAACCGATGTGCTCGGGCTCTACACCCAACTGGCAACGCCCGAAGTGCAACAGGCCCTGCACCTACCGGATGATGCCCAAGTGTACCGCCTCGTGCGCCTCCGTTTTGCCGACGATGAGCCCGTCGTTCTGGTGACCTCGTACCTACCAGTGACACCTTTGCCCGGACTCGACCAGGTCGACTTTGCCCGCCAGTCACTCTACACCGAGCTAGAACACCGCCACCTCGGTATTACCAGCGTGAACCGCAAACTCGAAGTGGTCGCCGCCGATCCCGATACGGCTGCCAGCCTCCAAGTCGCGCCCGGCAGCCCTACATTTTACTTCCACACGCTGGGTCAGGTCAGCGACGGGCGTGTCCTTGAGTACTCCATCGCCCAATATCGCGGTGACAACAACTACTTTACTTTCAACATTGCGCGTACATAATGCGGCAACACGAAGGCCGTCCCCATTGCTGGAGACGGCCATCTTTGTGTTGCTAAATATTCACACGTCCGCGATAACGCGCGGCCGCAAAGTTGTACAGCGGGGTGTTCAACGGCACGAACTCCACCGCCTCCTTGAACGGTACCGACAACATCGCGTCGTCCGCGCCCTGCGCGAGCTTGACCGCCCACGTGGGATCGTACAAAAGTTGCTGGCCGACCGCCACCATCTCGGCATCCTGCAGCACGTTGTTCACGTCCTGCCGGGTGCGGACTCCGCCAACACCAATCAGCGGTAGCTTACCCTGCAACGCCTCGTGCACGTACGCGATAATTGGCCGGTCCTGATAGTCATCACTGCGCGCCACCCGGTCGTAACTGTTCAACGAGATGTGCACGTAATCCAGCCGGCTATCCCGCAGCTGGCCCAACAACCACAGCGTGTCATCAAATCGAATCCCTGGTTCCTCAAATTCCTCTGGAGAAACCCGGTAGCCCACCACGAACGATCGATCGGCGTACTGGTCAACCGCGGCAAAGACGCTGTCGAGCACCTCACCGATAAAACGGTACCGACCCGACACATCGCCACCATATTCGTCCGTACGGCGGTTGGAATGCGGTGAGAAGAACTGTTGCAACAAGTACGTATTGGCACCGTGTAGCTCGACACCGTCAAAGCCGGCCTGGATGGCGCGGCGAGTCGCATCGCCAAATGCTCGCACCGTAGCGTGGATCTCCGCAATGGTCATGGCCCGCGGCGTCTCCGCCCCCGGACGCGGCGCCGCAACGGCACTAGCCGACACGGTTTGTTCACCGGACAAAGTGGCCCTGTTGGTCATCCTACCCGCGTGGAATATCTGCACGAACGCCTTCGTGCCCCGCGCGTGGATAGCGCTCGCTAACTCAGTAAGTTCTGGAATCATAGTGTCATGGGCAATAGATAATTCGCCCTGCCAACCCTTACCACCATCCTGCACGTTCGCCGCGCCGGTAATGATGGCCCCAAGACCCGTGGCCCGGTCAGCATAATACTCGATCTCGCCGCGCGTCACGGTGCCATTAAAGAAGCTTTGTTCCGTCGTCATGGGCGACATCACCAAACGATTACGCAAAGTTACACCAGACTTCAACTCAATACTGTCATCAAAATTAGTCAACCTGTACTCCCTTCAGTGCCCGTACCGCCGCAATCCCGACACCATGTGCTGATTGCGGGTTCTGTCCCGTAATCAGCTGTCCATCAACCACGACGTTCTCGGTATAGGCGTCCGCCTTCGTGTAAACGGCTCCGGCGTCTTTGAGGGCGTCTTCAGCTAAGAATGGCACGGCGTCAGTCAACTGGTTGAGGGCCTCTTCCTCGTTGGTAAAACCAGTGAGGTGCTTACCCACAATCAAGTTGTCACCGTCAGCGTCCTTAATTGCCAGCAAGCCCACCACACCATGGCAGACGGCAGTAACCAAACCACCACGCTTGTAGATGGATTGAGCAATTGCGGCCACCGCCGTGCTTTGCGGAAAGTCCCACATCACACCGTGGCCGCCAGCATAGTAGATTAGGTCGTAGTCGTCGGGATTAACCTGATCCGGCCGCAGGGAACGTGCCAACGCGCGTTCGCGGTAATCATTGTCCCCATAGAATTGCCAATTCGTATCGTCCATAGCGTCAGTTGCCAACGAACCAGGATCGAGCGGCACGTAACCACCGTTAGGACTCATATAGTCCACATCAATACCATTGTCCGACATAACGGCGTGGAAGTGGGTCGCCTCACTCAACCATACCCCGGTGGCCCGGTTAATCCCCTCAAACCGTGCCGTATTAGTCACAACAATCAAAGCTTTTGTCATCACTCAAACCCCTTTTTACGTTAGTATTTGTTAACACATATTCGAGTATGACTGCATACTAAAAGTAAGTCAAATGTATAAACTCGGCAAAACGCATAACAGCGGCATTTGCGTAGCAATTCTTTTTACACACCATTACCATTCCATATTGGCATTTCAAAAAAGTCGCTAGGTTTAAAACGGATGGTGCAGACCAAACGGCACTACAAAAAGGGTGCCACGTCTCAACGTAGCACCCATTCATCCATATTTTCAATTAATCGTTCGCCGAACCATCCCAGCTCCAACTGTCGCCGTACTTCGCCAGCAGGTCATCCGAGGCAGATGGCCCCATGGAACCAGACTCGTAAGTTGGCATGTCCGGACTGGCATCCCACGCTTCACGAATCTTGTCCACGTACTGCCAGGTAGCCTTGAGTTCATGCCAGCGCGTAAAGTTGGTTTGGTTGCCCGCCAAGGCATCCTGAATCAGGTGCTCGTAGGCCTCCGGTGCGTTGGCAATCTCGTTGGCGGTGTGACGGAAGTTCAACGGGAACTGCCCCACGTGGTAATCCTGGCCTAACTGCTTGCTGTTGACCACCAGTCGGTACCCCTCCTCGGGCTCGACAAAGATGGTCAAGGAGTTGCCGCTCAAATCTGGGCAACCCACCGGCGCAAAGATGTTGTGCTCAGTCGGCTTGAAGTTCACCGTAATCTGCGTGGACTTGCGCGTCATGTGCTTCCCGGTCCGCACGTAGAACGGTACGCCGGTCCACGCGGAGTCGGTCAGCTCAATCCGCCCGGCCACGAAGGTCTCCGTCTTTGAGTCAGCCGCCACGCCGTCCTCCTGCACGTAGTCGCGCTGGTCGGGCGTATCGCCAACATACTGGCCGCGTACAAAGTTGTCTGCTGCCTGCGCAGTCGTCAACGGCTTCAGCGATTCCAGAATACTCCGCTTTGCTTGGTGCACCGCTGCGGGGGTCAACGATTCTGGTTCGGGCATTGCCACGTAAGCGATGAGCTGCATGATGTGGTTTTGCACCATATCGCGTAGCGCCCCGGCCGTTTCGTAGTAGCCCGCTCGTTCTTCAACCCCAACGGCTTCGGCGAGCGTAATCTGAACGTTATCCACGTAGTCGCGGTTCCAAATTGGCTTAAATACGGGGTTACCAAAGCGAATGGCCATCAACGACTGCACCATTTCTTTGCCTAAATAGTGGTCAATCCGGTAAATCTGGTCCTCATCGAACGCAGAATTGATCGAATCGTTCAATTCCTTGGCGCTATCAAAATCGTGGCCAAACGGCTTCTCGATCACGAGTCGGTTGTAGCCGCTCGCAGACAACAATTGCTCCGACCGGATGTGGCTGGCAATAATGCCGAAGAACTGTGGTGCCATCGCCATGTAGAACAACCGGTTCCCGCCAGCGCTGTACTTGTCGTCGAGCTGGGCCGACAGCTTACGGAGCGTGACGTAGTGGTCGGCATCAGTGACGTCATGACTTTGGTAGTAGAAGTGGCTGGCAAAGGCGTGTACCGAATCGGACACGGCCCCGGCTTCGCCTTCAAGGCTGGTCGCGATGACGTCACGGTAGTACTCGTTAGTCCACGGACGCCGTGCGGTGCCAATGACAGCAAAGTGGTCGTGCAGAATGCCGTGCCGGTACAGTTGGAATAATGCCGGGTACAGCTTGCGCCGCGCCAAGTCGCCGGAACCACCAAAAATTGTAATTACACTTGCTTGTTCTTGAGTCATTATGCATGCCCTTCCTAAGTCGCGTTACTTGTTAGCTGCAATAATCTCTGGGCTGGTAATAAAGATGCCCTGTGCAAATTCAGACTTGACCATCACCACTTTGCCCGTACGGGACACCCGAAGCGTGATGCCGCCGTTACTATTGTCGACGGCCAGTACTTCGTCATTCAGCTTGATGTCAATCACGCTGAGAAAGTCGAGGAGGTTGGACTCGTCCATTACGCGTTCAACCGTGGCTTTTGCTCCCGGCTGCAGGTCGGCCAGCGGGGTCGTACTTTGGTGTACATAATTCCCGTTGGCATCCGGAATCACGCCACCATGCGGGCAGGTCTTCGGTCGCTTGAGGAAATAATCCAAGCGGTTAGCCATATCGTCCGTCGTGGCGTGCTCCAGTAATTCAGCCTCGCTATGCAGTGCGTCATACGGATAAAGTAGCTGGGTCATCAGGAACACTTCCCAAAGGCGGTGGTTACGCACCAACTTTGCTGCCGCCAGCCGACCGCTATCAGTCAGCTGAATGCCGTGATACGGTGTGTGGGTGACGAGCCGAGCTTCTTCCAACTTGTCCACCATCTCCGTCACGGACGCCGCAGCCACGCCAATGGCCGCCCCCACCTGCTTGTTGGCGACTTTGTGTTCGTCGCCACCCAGCTCGAGAATGATCTTTAAATAGTCTTCTTTGTTCGGTGTCATGCCCTGTCTATCTCCATTTTTATCCATAGTCCCATTATGCACGAATTGTAAGAAAAAGACACGTTTTGCGCTCGATTTATGGCACGTAATTCGTCCGGTCGTGGCGGTGGCGGTTCTGGCCGGTGGGGGTGCCGTGGGG
>NZ_BCVS01000036.1:0-20218 GCF_001591865.1 Lacticaseibacillus pantheris DSM 15945 = JCM 12539 = NBRC 106106 | reverse complement strand
TTCTGAAATTATATATAAAAATAGCACCTCACCGTTTGGTGGAGTGCTTGCGTAAATAAAACAAGTTAGTGAATTATTCCTGTATTGTTTTCTCGTTTTCAATTACCTTTCTCAATATCTTTATACCTGTGTAACCTAAAATAGAAACTTGCACTTGGTTCAAATCACTTTTGCCGTAATCATGTAGCTCTGAAATAGTGAGCTTACTAAAAAGAATGCTTTTATTGTTTGTATCCCGAATAACGTGGTATCCAAACAATGTGAAAACTGGATTCAAGTAAAGCAAATCTCCCATAGTATATAATTGTCCCAAAATTAAGAACAAAATAAGATTTGCCACAAGAGTCGAAGGATCTGAAATATCTAACGATATCATTGGAACAATGAAGGTTGCAAGATAATTTAAAGTTCCTTCTCCTGCGTCTTCATACTTACCAATTGGTTCATTACTGATTGTTCTTGCATGGATAATCAGAGAATAAACAATCGCTGACCAACTTAGCAAAACAATCATCACGAACATGGTGACTACTCCATAAACATGATGCAAAGCAAAAGCGGAAAAGTTATCGCGACAATCCCACATGCCTATTAATATTCTGGCATGTTGTATGCAGATTAATACGTATAGTGGCACATAAGACATGATATACATTGACCATTTCCAAAAAAAATTCATAATGATTAGCCCCTCTAGAAACGGCTGACCGCTAATGCTAAAATTTTCCCACAGATGACTCATCAGTAATCGGCGACTTTTGTGCTGTATCTGCGATAAACCTGATCAATTCTTTAATTTGCTTTTTATCTGTTGGATCTTTAACCTTCAAGAGATCATTTTCAAACATTACGTGATGAAATGAATTGATAAATACTTTATCGCTCATAACAGTTTTAAACACTGTATCGTTAAGAGCATCGAACAACTTATTGACCCTCTCGGCTCTGAACTTCAATTTAGAAACTGACTTTGCAATTACTGAATCTTTTCTCGTGACTGTTCGCAAACCAACGAGGGTGTCTTCTTGGATTTTGCTTCCCTGAAGAACAGTGTCAATAATGTTTTCCGACTCCGTCTTATAATATTCGGACATCCTAAAGAAGGTCTCAAAGCTTTTCACATTGGCAACATATAAAATATCATTATACAGAATCAGTGAAACGCCTAAGCTAAAACCAATAGTATTATTCAAATCGAATTTCTTTAGTTTTGAATCGTTTATGGATTTATGAACAATTATTCCTTTTTTCTGAAGCTGAGAATAATTCTTTATACCCCCAAAAAAGTACATGTATTCGTTATTAGGAAGCGCAATTCTGACGATGTAGCATTTCAAAGCATTGATAGTTAGCTTTCTTAGGTCAGTCTGAAAGTCATTTTTAGCAACCAACAAATCTACTAAATTATTGATGTTAGAATAATCACCTTTAGTCAGATATGAAACAGAATCAGCTTCCCCACCATTGAATGCATAATTCGACAAATCTGATCCTTCATAGGTAGTTTCTGAACTAATAAAATTTTCTAACAGCGCTTCTTGAACGCCAGGTTCAGTCAATGGAGCATAAAAGGACGGGAAATATTCCTTTTGGTGAGTTTTTTTATTGGTTCGGGTTCGATACCGTAATAAATACAGTTCTACATTGCCGATATAATCGTGTGTTTTCTTAAGTGTCCTTGCCTGCTGATATAAATTATCAAGCCCCTCAAGTTCCATATTTGTTACCTCCAAACATTGTTTGTGACCTCAGTATAGCAAAAATGGTGGTGGGTGGGTCCCCATCACCAACAAACAATATTTGGATGTACTGGCATTATATACAAACATTAGTTTGCAAGTCAACTAGTACAAAGCGAGCGGACGGAGTTGCACCGTCCAGTAACCGGTATCAATGCCTTCCCTTGTCTGCTGCTCGCATAATGGCCAAGATACCACCAAACATGGCCAATGTATTAAGGATGACTGGCTCCTTTTCCATTTTTCGCGGGGTTCTTCCAGTCGTGAGCCGCATGGTTTGTTTTCCGTTCGTACCCACTGAAGGATAAGCGGATATGCAACCGACGGGACTCGAACCCGCGACCTTTCAGCCACTCTAAAGGCTTTCTGGCTCTGCCAGCTGAGCTACGATTGCACTTGCTGTCCAGGCGATGGTTTCCGAGCCCTGGTTGTGGCAGCTTTCATAGCACTTCGCGTAGTGCTATCTCTGCGCTTCATTCCACCGCACGCGTCAGCATGTATGCACACGTTTGGTTTACCAACTGTGTTATTACTATGCGTGCCAGCGGACTCGAACCGCTGCTATATGATGGCTTCCGATGCACACGCACTAGGCATTAGGTGGTGAGCTGCATGACTGTTATGCCTCAATCTCAAATGCCTATACTACAATTTAAATCGTTTATCAGTGGGAATACCACCTGTTTTTGTCCCAAAATGTTAAAACCACTAAATTATTCCGCGTTGCTTTGCTAGCAGGCTTAGCAGTGCGAATCGCTTTCGGTACACTGCTGACCTGCCTATATGCAGTTGGTCGGCTACTTCTGCCCAACTATAGTAACCACAGTGCTGATAGCGTAGCTGGTACAGGCTGTACTGGCTCTCGTCCATCGCCGCAATCACAGCGTGGCAGTCCCGCTTTAGCTTATACAGATACTGTAGCCGTCGGTCATCGTCACGCTTGATGGCAATGCGTTCTTGCGGTCGAGCAATGACGGTTGACCGTCCACCACCGATGTTGTCGTCCTGCTCAGGGATGGGATGATCTAGCTCATACTCTCGCACACGGATATCGTGGTCGATAGTCTGGTAGTCTTCAAACAATTCATCTAACTCCGCTAAACGCCGTTTTGATAACTCTTCGATAGTTAGTCACCTTGCTCTCTTAGATATTCTTCATACGCCTGCGCCGCTCCCGCAGGTATGCCCTCTGGTGTATCTGGCATTAGTCGTCACCTCGAATCACGCAGTATATGATGTAGGCTGTAAACGCGACACTCGAGATGATGGCAATCGCGAACACGCCTACTATTAGCCAAAATATGAAGTTTAAAAACGTTAGCATTATCATTCCTCCACCAGCACGCGTTTGTATTGGTGCTTGCTGTCCACGCGTTCGCATTCGTCCCACGTCCATTGCGCGTCCGGATATCGGTATCCCGGTAGCTCCACCCGTGTGTGTCCTGACCGCGTCAGGTAGTAGTCATGCTGTGCGGCATGCGGGTAGTAGCGCACGAGGTAGTACAGGCGTGGCTCGTCCGGTAATTCGCCCATCGCGGCCGACTTGACCAGACCGCCGATGTACGATTTAAAGGTTTCTACCATCCGTAGCCTCCCCACGGGTCGATGTCTGCCAATGCTTCCGCGTAACAGTCGTGGCTACAATACACGTCCGTATCGATTCCGTAGCCTCCTTCGTACCAAACAAACTTCTTGTAGCACCAGGCGCAACGACGCCAATGGCCTTTATTTTTGCTCATCGCGCGCCCCCAGCAATTCCGGGTTCTCGTAAATGTTGCCGATGACGCTACTGTAGTCTGCCATGTCGACAATGCTCTCGATGGCCACCTGTGTGCCACCATAACGCAACAGTGGCTGGAACTGGCCGCCGTCAAACTTGACTTTGTATAGGTCGCCATTTTCATCACGCAGTACATCACCTTCGTAAATTTCCTTGCCGTTGCGGTCGTGCAAGCCGGTGTACTCTCCCACCGTCTCTGGGCGTATAGGAGTAGCCTCCAAGTTACGTGGCATCTGCCAATCACTAAATCCGTCGTGGACGATTGCGTACTCGTAGTCGTACTCTGGAATTGGGCCATTAGCTATGGGTGCTGGTGTATAAGGCAAATGCTTCACATATGCTCCGTATATCCACCGCACCACATCTTCAGGTGCCTGCGCGCTCGCCGCCCGAAACTTAATCTCTCTCATGCCGCACCTCCTGTACATCTTCCCGACTAAACTTCACACCATACTTCGTCCACATAAAGACATTTGTGATGGCGAGCCATTGCTTTTTAGTTGGTTGCACTCTAGGAGTATGACTTAGCTTCACCACAACATCGTATGCGGGGAACTTACCACCTTTAACCAAGGTATTCATTTTTTGGCGGTCTCCGTAGTAGATGATGTGACTTAGCCATGTTGTGGCTGGCATTTGAATCATCTTTCCCAGCATGGCTGTGGCTCCCTCGAGGGCACGGCGGAATTCTGGCCGTTCGTCCTCCAGCGCGGATACGACCTCCTCAAAGTCATCTAGGTCACCGCCATTGACTGTGACGGCCCATTTAGTCCACACCATCGCTATCCTCCGTATTGATTTCCTCGCGCTCGCAGTCCTCCAGGCCGTAGTGCTTGATTTCGGCCATGGTGAACTGCTGGGTTTCCTGGTGATTAGCCGCCCGATAAGCGGTGCCGATTCCGGCTGAAGTCTTCGTGTAATACGTTCCATCAGTCGTGTGCGGCACCTTAACGTTGTACTTCGTCGGCTCGACTACCGTGTAGCCGTTGACATAGGCACGTATGAGACGGTCTTCAAGGTCGTTGCCCTGTAATGCACCACCATGGCCGTTGGAATAACTTGTAATCGCGACAGATGGTCGGTACCTTGGATTCTTAGCCTTTTCCAGCACGTCCGCCTCTTCTTGGTTCACGGGTACCTTAGCCTTTGCTGGCACCATCTCGACTAGGTGACCGCCACATGCCCGAATGTAATGTACTGCATTGTCGTGATTAAATGCATAGCCAGCATTGTTGTCCATAAATTCAAACGTATCGAATTCTTCGGACCAGCCCAGATACCGTCCGTCATCGTTTTGCACCATCCACATGCTAGTCATGATTTGCCTCCTTCATTTTCCCTATTACATATTCGCTATACGATAGACCACATGCAGCAGCCTGGCAGGCAATCTCTTTGCAAATCTGTTCGAGTGCGTTTTTAAGGTCGTCATAGTGCACGCCATAATAGCTTTTGTCCTTCAGGTCAGCAATACGATTTGCCGCCAGAAGTCCAGCATCGCCGTGACAGAGATAGTGCTCGTCGTAACCCAGCTGTACCGTGTTGTCGATTAGTGCATTAATGCGTAACTGAATCGTTTGAGGGCCACCACCAGCAGTCATCAAGTACTGGACGATACTGCCAAGGCTGCCCACTCTAACTTCGCCATACATGCCCATCAAAGACACGTCTTTGGCAGTTGCGGCTTGGTATACGGCTGACCGCCAAGCCTTAGTTTCAGGACTTTTAGTCATGGTCGGTCACCTCCACATCATCAAGCGCACTATCTGCGGCATCTAAAGCGTCGCCAATATCTGTAATTGCATCATCTAGTGCTTCGAGAGCCACATCACCATCAGGATCAATCGAGTTTGTAATGTCCCACATGGCGTCCTTCGCATCACTAATGCATTTGCGATAGTACTTATATTCGACCTCGTCCATCAGTCTTCTACCCCCACTTTCTCGAATCCGCCTAGGCGGTATCGCTCGATTTCCTCGGCGGTAAACTGCTCGTCAGAAGTACGACTACGTGAGCTGTCGCGCACGGTGTTAATAGCGCCATCAAGGCCCTTGTATAACCAACTCGTTTTCTCGTCGCCCGCCCACTCTTCCGGTGCTTTGACGTACCACCGCTGCGGTTGCTTGACCGTCCAGCCGACGTCTAGGGCACGGAAGATGTCTTCGATGGACATATCGTGCTGACACTTAAGCTTGGTAACGTAATAATTAGCACTGTGCGTCGTTAACCCATGGCCAACTTCCTCCTTCAAACTAGTTAGTAGCTCCCCGGTGTACTTGCCTAC
The DNA here is from genome assembly GCF_001591865.1 of Lacticaseibacillus pantheris DSM 15945 = JCM 12539 = NBRC 106106. Taxonomy (NCBI): domain Bacteria; kingdom Bacillati; phylum Bacillota; class Bacilli; order Lactobacillales; family Lactobacillaceae; genus Lacticaseibacillus; species Lacticaseibacillus pantheris. The sequence goes on along the minus strand of NZ_BCVS01000036.1, from coordinate 14,414 downwards.
TTCCACCGGCTCTGCTTTCTCGACCAGCTCGACGACACGGCTATCGCGGTGTTTAGCCGCTTCTCTTGTAGCGTCATCAACACTGACGTCAGTGTACGCGTAAAATTCTCGGGTGATGTTTGGACTGTCCCACGTTGTGTCCCGCAGCTCCCCGTCTTCATCTTTAATTGCGTATAAGCTCATTTCCCAAGTCCTCCATTTTCTTCCACGGCCACGATTGCGTTGCGTAGCGTCTGTATGCCGATACCCAGCGCCTTCGTTGCCCGCTTCTGGTCGCCGATTGCCTTGTACGTTCGGTAGTACATTGCCATCTCACGTGTCACCACCGGCTTTGCTGGTGCTGGTTGTGCATCCACAATCAACCGCACTGCCGTGACTTCTGGACTGCCGGCTGGTGCGTCCGCGATGCTGCCGTAGGTGTCCTCAATCGTGTGTACGGCCGCCATCAGCGCATGGTCACGCTCGTGCCGCTTGCGTAGCTGTTCGCGCCGTCTGCGGTATGCGTCAGCCGACTTCTTGGCCGCCTGCTTGCGGTCCCACTTCAGTTGCTCGGCGGGCGATAGCTGGTGCCGGATGTCGTACTCCTGTTGTTTACTTGCTGATATTCGCTTGTGCATATGCGTCCACCACCTGTCCGATTTGCAGGTCGTCGATGTCGGCGTACCGCTTAGCTTCCTGGCCGTTTGCCCGGTGATAGGTTGTCACCCGCTGGCTGTGGCCGTCGTTTACTTCCACATACATTTAGTTGTCCTCCGATGTTATATTAATAGTGACCACTTCGCCGTCCCACTTATCAGCAAGTGCCTGTGCTTTCTTTTTACCGAATTTCACAGCTCGGTTATATAAATTGGCAATGAAGACTCCCTCTGCGCCGGATTCATCCATTCTTTCGATTTGTTCAAGCCAGCCGTTGCCAATTTTCACCAGATAATACGTATCAATTACTTTTTCCATCGTTATCTCCTTCGATTAATCTCACCGCGTCCTCTGCTGACCGACACACGCCGTAAATTACGGCTGGGTATCGCTTAATCATCGCCGCAAAGCGTTTCTGGTCTTCGCGCAGACGACCACGGGCGTTTTTACACTCAATTAAAATCATGCGGCCATCACTGTGCCGGAATCCGGTTAGATCTGGCCACCCAGGTGGCGGTCCTGCCGAAAACAGGCGTCCGTCCTGGGTTCGTACTGTGCCGACATTCGTCCGGATAATGGTGCACCCATGTCGCGAAACGGCCAGCATTATCTCCGACTGAATTGCATGTTCTGACTTAATAGCTACGCCTCCTCGTATATGACGACCCATGAAGGCAATATGAAGGGTCAGTTGCACGCTGCATCCCGCGTCGCTGTAAAGGTTCAACCCGTTTTATGACGGATATGAAGGGTAATCGCGGAAAGTATCCCTATATATATACTTTTATTACTTATAAATACTTTCAGAAGTAACCCTTCATATGGTTCATAATAGGGGCTCAGCGCCCGGTGCTATGCGGCTCACAGCCGTTCGTAGGGCCTTCATGTACCCTTCATATTATTAAACAACAATTAAATATAAGTTAATTATTGGCAAAATTTAATCGCGGGTCTGTAATCGGTCTCACACCTTGGTACACATTGCCGTACATTGTGTGTTTTCGCGGATATTTGTCCGCCATCTCTTTACCAAATTTTGTGCTACTCATCATGTACTGGGCATTTTCACTCGCCCAGTTTTTATATGCCTTAAACGCTTCATTGGCTTTCCAGGTATATCCCGGTCCCACCTCTCCGACGTCCTCGACAAACGCGGTGAGCACATCCATCTCTGACCGGTAGTTTTTGCTGGCCTCGACGACAACATCCGGAGCGGTTAAGCCCTCACGTTGCCATTTCAGCGCGCCGTCCACCATCCAATTGAGAATGCCGATGGACTCGCGCTCCAGCTTGTACTTGAGGTCACGGTCGACTTTATCGTCCGGTATCTGCACCCGAAACGGGATGAGCATCAGCCGCCGCCAGATACCGTCGTCGGTCCCACGAATGATTGGCTTGTGGTTGGTCGCCAGCCAGAGCTTAAATTGCGGTTCGAACTCGAACTCTTGGCCGTATAGCTTGCGGGCCGTGACTTTGTCGCCACCGGTCAATTGCTTGACCAGGCCTTCGTCCAGTCGGTAGCCTTCGTTCGGTTCACTCGACGTAACCAGTCGTGCGCCTTTGAGTCGGGCAATGTCACTATTTGGCCCGGACTGCCGGTGCACCATGATGGTTTCAGCCTGAATGGTCTTAGCATAGCTACCCATGATGTTTGAGACTGTTTCCAGAAAGATTGATTTACCGTTGCGTCCTTTACCATGCAGAATAAACATGACCTGCTCTTTAGTACTCCCGGTGAGTGAATAGCCCAGCGCTTTTTGCAGGTACTCAATCAACGCTGTATCGCCATCGAATATCTGTTCCAAGAATCGTTGCCACTCGGGCGCGTCGACCTTATCGGTGTACTCAAAGTTGCCTTGCTGACTAAACATCTGCTTAACTTCGTGGTCGTGGAGCTCGCCGCTCGCTAGGTCGATGTAGCCGTTGTCGACGTTAAATAGCATGCTGTCGCGGTCGAACTCATCCGGTTGGACGGTCAGGCGATGCTTGGACTCTTCCACCATTGCGTTCTTACTGCGGTGCTGACGGCTAGTCTTCATAAACGCGGCCCATTTCTGCTGCATGTCCTCCGGCTTTACCTCTGGTGGGCAGATGATTTTCTCGTTTTTCAAGTCGTCGATGGTCAGGTCGACCATCTTGCCCAGCTCGCCAGTCGTATCAATCGTCCAAAAACTGCCGTTGTACGCATACCAGGCTTTATCGATTGGTGACCACCGGAGTACATCACCGAAGCGATCCACCAGCCGCTGTGCGTTACCAGTGTCGTCCCACGAGTGCGGCGGGAAGTCCTTGGGTTTGCCATCTTTCTTGTGTCCGAAGTTGAGCTTGTATTTCAGCGGTTCTCGCTCTGGATGATAGATGTGGTCGGTGTCGTTGATGGCCTTGTTGAGCAAACCCGCGCCATACGTCGTCTTGCCGTGCTTCTCGTCGTACTTTCCGCGCATGAGTGACGACTGCCGAAAAATTTCATCCATCTTGCTGTAGTCGCGGCCCGTCCAAAATGCTAAGTCGTTGGCAAACGCCAGGTCGGCTTCGGACTGTGATGGGTAAAATTGCTCCCAACCACCATTAAGCAGTAGCTTGATACGCTGGCCGGTCTTGCTGGCGAGCATCTTGGCGACAATCTCGTCGGCCGGCATGTTGTTCGGTCCACCGTCATCGCGGTCTTGATGGATCGCGATGACTTTCTTGGGTTCCAGATACTTCGTGTATAACCGTTTAAACTTCGCTTCGTTCGGCATGGTGACCACGTTGTACGGCCCCAGACGATTGCCGGTCATGGCGAAGAATCGCCCAGAATCGTACATCTCCACGTCACCAGACCGTCGCCGGTCACCAGGGATATGCCCCTTACCGATGATGTGGATGCCCTCGCCGGACATACTGACCTCGGTGTAGCTGTGCATTGCGGCCATAAATTCATACGCTTGATTGTCGGTGATGTCGCCGTCACGGTAGCGAGCAATTTCACCGCCAATGTGGTCAACGTCTACACCGATATACCCGTTCGCGAAGAAAAAGCCGAGTCCGTCCATCGAGTATGCAGCCAGTGCCGTTTTAGCTTCGTCAAATGTCACCCACTGCTTGCTATCTGTTGTGGACGTCTGTGTACCCGTCTTCGCACTGTACGGAATCTTCGTATACTTCTGTTTTTCAGGCTGCCAGATTTTTTGATACAGCCCCCATTGAGCTAGGGACTGAAGTTCTGCCGGTATCTGCTCATACATTTACTGTCCTCCGCTTAGAACGGCAAGTCGTCGTCCGTGACGTCGATACCGCCATCGTTCTGCTGACTGCCGGCTGCCTCATCCGTCTGCGAGAATTCGTGCTGTACGGTGGCGAACTTCGTTTCGTGTACATCCCACGGGGCTACCGTATTGATGTCGCGTACTTCGCCGTTGTAGTCATTCTTGGCTTTCTTGACGTGCACCAGCACCGGCTTGTGCAGGATGGCGTTGGCAAAGTCGTCAATGCTATTGAGCACCGTGCCTTCAGGAATCTTGGCCGCGTCAAGCACGTACTGTAGTTGGTCGAGGTCGTACTCGCTGGTCGCCTTACGACGCCAGTTGTCCCAGAAAACCACGCGGTTGTGGTACTTGCCGTTCGTGTTCGGCAGTGCTTCGTCCAAGTCATTCCGGACAGTCAGGCGGATTTGCAGTGACTCTGCCCCGTTCGGCGTGGCCCGTTCACCAGCCTGAGTGATAATCATCTCGTAATCACCCGTCGGTAATGGTTCGTAACTGTTCTCTTGATTTTTGCTGTAGTCAGCTTTCATAAATGCCATTTATGCTCTCCTCTTTTTCTGCGGCAGTTTAAAGCCGCGTGCTTTTGCTTGGTAGTAGGCCCAGCCCGGCTTGTACCCGCGGGTTTTGCCGATGCTGGCTAGGTCTTCAAAATTATTTGCTTGTTCCGGATCGCGTCGGTCTGGGTGATGGACTTGCATTTTAAAATCGGCGGTCGTGACCTTTTTTAGCTTTGCCGTCTCGTCCACATCCTGTGGCTTAGCGACCTGCTTCGGCTGGATGAACCCGCAAACCGGGCAAACCGTGACACCACCGGGAATAACCGCGAAGCATTGTGGGCACGTCCTAATCGCTGGTGCGTCGTCTTGCTTACGCGTGCGTTTTTTGCGGTTGTCCAGTGTCCAGTTACGCGGCATGTCCGGCGGCCCGAACCGCCATACATTCGCAACGTGGTCGATAATCACCGCACGTTTGCCTGGTCGGTAGCGCATGCCCCGCATTGATTGCTGAATAAACAGTGTCAGTGAGTCAGTCGGTCGAAGCATAATCACAGTCTGACAATCCGGCACGTCCACACCTTCCCCGAACAGTTCGGCGTTGACTAGAATCAGCGTCTTTCCTGTTCGAAAGCTGTTCATTACCCTTGATCGCGTCTTGACTGACGTTTTACCATCTACCTGTTCCGCTGGATAACCGGCGGCATTGAAAGCCTTGGCGGTATCAATGCTCGATTGTACGTTGTGGGTGTATACGATTGTCTTGGTGTTTTCTGCAAGCCGTTTGTACGTCTTGAGAACATTCCCAAAAATTGCTCTGACTTTGATGGCGTCATCCATAGACTTATTGCTAAAGTCTCCTGTGGAGTCACGTTTTAACTTGTTAACGTCAATCAACGTTGGCGCATAGTAGTCAAATGGTGCGAGATAGTTGTTGTCGATAAGCCAGTCAACTTTCGGGCCCAAAATTAGGTCCTGGTATACCTCACCCATACCGTTGCCGGATAATCGACTTGGTGTTGCTGTGAATCCAACTAGCGACGCTTCTGGGAACCGCTCGAATATTCGCTTGTAGCTGATTGCCAGCGAGTGATGGGCCTCATCGCATAATATTAATTGTGGTGGTTTCAACTTCTCCAGCCGACGGGTTACGGTTTGAACCATTCCGACATAGCAGTGATTCATGTTAACGCCCCACGCCGTAAAGGTTCGCTTGACCTGTTCAACTATTTCGCGCCGATGAACGATAAACAGAACCTCGTTTCCGCGTTCGGTAGTCATTCGGGCAATCTCTGCCATCGTGGCTGTCTTTCCAGAACCTGCCGGCGACTGAACTAACACACGTTGGTTTCCTGAAGCAAGCGATCTACGAGCCGCGTCCACAAGCTTTTGCTGATATGGCCGAAGCTCACCCATGCCGATAATTCCCCTTTCTTGGCGGTGTCAGCACTGCCTGAATTGGGTCCCACCCACGTTCCACCCGTGAATGGATTAGGTTGCGTCGGTATCCCATGGTTTGGTTCCATTCGTGCATGTTTTTGGTAACTCCGTCGATGGTGATTAACACTGGGCGTGGGTCTTCACCATATACAGAGTCGTGAGCCGACCTCCCTTGTTTTTCGTATCGGTCGCGAATCGCCGCCGCACTGAATTTCGAAACTTCTGACCACTCGCTTGCCGTGTGTGTAACACCGTTTACAGTCAGCCTGAAGTTATTGCTTCGGTTGTTTTGTTGCGTTTTCTGGTCAGCCCACCGGCAATTGCTAGGTTCATAGTTGCCATTGACGTCAATTCGGTCAATCGTTAGCCCACGCTGGTAGCCATTCGCTCTAGCCCACGAATCGAATGCCCAAAAGTTTTTGTTCCACTCATCACAGATTGTGATGCCGCGCCCGCCGTATCTTGAATATTTGTGGTTATTTGGATTTTGGCAGCGTTGCCTCATCGTGTTCCACACTGCGTACAGCGGATTGTCTATTACTCTGCTCATCCCCGTCACCTCCAAACGCAAACAGTTCTTCGATCGGCGCACTGGTCCGGTGGTCTAGCCTGTTTTTCGCGAAGATGGCGTCTGTGCCCTCCAGGATGACCCCGCGGCCACCCGTCTTGGGGTTGACCATTAACCGCCCTACGACGTCCGTCAGTCCCAGCAGTCCGTCACGCACGCTGTCACGGATAGCTGGCGCATACTGGGAAAACGACTGGCCGGACTCGGCAGTGATGTTGCGCGTGTTTTCCCAAGCGGTGACCAGGACGTTAATGGGCGCGTCCATAAAAACAGTTGTAAGCACCCGCGAGAAGTAGTTTCCCCACTGTCCATAATCTTGAATTTCGTTGCCGATACCGTTCTTGCTTTCTCGGCCACGCTCCACAAACCAGTCCTTCTCAAATGCAGAAACATTATCGACCACCAGATTGTCGTATCCATTGATACGGCTGTTGAGATTGGTGAGAAAATCTTTCCATTCCTCCGACGGCTTGCTGCGGTCGAATGGTTGTACGTCGATGTTTGGCAAACCGGCCAGCACCTTGCTGGAGTCGTCTAGATCCAACACCAGCGTCTTACCTTTTAGATAGCTGATGGCGGTCGTCTTACCCACGCCGGGCTTGCCATATAGCAACACACGCCAGTTTTTGGTGCGGGATAGACTGGACGCTGATTTAATCGGTTGCACTGTCGTCACCGCCCTTGATTACCATGTGTGCCAGACCAAACTGTACGATTTGCTCCATCAGGTCGCGCATGGAGACGTTAGTTTCACCAGCGATGGCTTTCAGCTTTCGATGGGTCGGAATACTGATGAACACTGGTGCGGTACCCTGACGTTGCTTTTTAGTGTGGATGACGAGCATGTCATCGGTTTCTGGTAGTTCCATTTACTTGACCTCCAGTCGTGTTGTCTGCTTCAAAATCGCCCCGTTCACTTCATCGCCAGCCTGTAGCCGTTTCTTAATCAAACTCTTATCCGGCCGATACTCGGTGTGCTCGACCAGCGTGTCGACGGGTAGCTTGCTTTCGTCCACGATGTCGACGCTCGTCGGGTTCTTGCGGACGCGGACTAACGTTTCGTCGGTCTCAATCTTCTGCCAGTCGTGTGCTTCCATGGTCGCCTTAGCGGTCTCCATCAGCCGCATAGCGAGATTGCGATGGGACTTCTTGCGGGCCTGGAGCGACTTAATTTTCTTGTCAATAGCGTCCACGGTGGCGTTCTCTTCTTCAGCAACGTGTACGTAGCTGATGAGCTTGTCCTCAATCTCACCTTGGATGGACTCCATGGTGTCAGCTAACACGTGTGGATCTAGTGTGTCTTCGTTGCCCAGCGCACGGAGCTTCTCTTCCTGCGCTGTTAGGTGATATAATGTAGTCATATAGATATCCTTTCTATTCTGCCGATACGGGTGTGACCGTGTCGGTTTTTTCGTGCTCCATTGCTTCGATATCACTAGCCAGTTCGTCAAGGATACGAAACTCGATGGCGGCTATCTGTGCGCTATCCAGCTCGCCGACGTTGTCTCCGCATAGACTGTATGACATATCCTTAGCTGCTGCTAGTCGTAACTCCGCCACGCGGTCGTAGATCGCCTGTGGGCTTGTTTGCCAAAATTCCATTGTGCTCACCTCCCTTCAATGTGGTTGTATAGCGTGTCGCCCGCGGCAGTGATGATGACCGCAAGTGCTAGCGTGAGTAAAAATAATGTGCTGAAATCTAGCATGGCTATACCCTCACTTTGTGATTGCTGGCGTACATGTCTAGGTCGTGGGTGTCGTACAGTACCTTGCCCATGATGACGACTGACGGCAGCGGCTCGTGCTGATTCCACCGCCAGAACGTTGCACGGGATACGCCCATGTACTGTGCAGCAGCGGACGTGTTTAAATAGCGTGGTTTGTCCATGTTAATCAGTCCTTCCTAGTGAGATAATTGCCTCCGAGAGGAGGTGATAAAATGAATTGGAACGATGCACAGGCTCTACAGTTTGCTTTAACCATTTTTGATAAAAAGGCTAAGTCCGCTCATGATTTGGTTTGGAAATCAAAGTTAGGCATTGCAACTTTTGAAACCTATTACGTCTATCAGGGCGTACCAGTGATTAAGCGTGAAATCGGTATCGAGATGGTTAATGATCTCAAGTCAAACTTAGCTGTGAAAGACAACCTATTTGGCCTAATACGCCACCAGGTACTATCCAATTTCCATTTTGGTGACGACAACCTTATCAGCAATAGTTTCTTTGACGATGTACCAGAGCTTTTGCTTGGAAAACTTTCTGCTTTGGTATCCAACCTGGACTTGGAAAGTACACAAATCGCTAAACCCGATACTGATACTGTTTGGAACTATCGGTCACTCGATGGTGGTATCTCACTGCCGTTCATCAGCACTGATGTGCTTGGCGAAGTAACACCCGTCAGCTTAGTTTCAAAAAATTTGCCTGATACTGAATAATGTTGTAGGCATATTGAAGACTTGCGTACGCTTGGTCGTGCGTTAAGTCTTCTTTTTTTAACAGCTCAACAATCTGCTTTCCACACTCTGCTACATCGGCGCTAAAAAGTTCATAAAGTTCATTAGGTTGGTTGTTCCGCTTGAATGACTGGAGATAATGTTCACGTGCGGTTTCTGTTTTCCAGTCTTCCATGTCTGCTGATTTATCCATAGTTAGTCCTCCTTAATAGTGGCGTTCTTTTCGTAGTAAGACTTTACGCGTGCAATAACCGCATCAAAGTTATTGAGTGTGAAGCCTTTTTGCGTTAACAAGTCGATTATTTTATTAACGACTTCGGTTTCCTCTTCGATTCCTTGAGTTTTGGATGTCATTTCGTGTGCCATCAGAATTGCCTCCTTAACCTTTCCTGCACCAAGTTCCATGAAGTATTTATCGACTACGTTCGCGTAGGATAACTGCGGGTCTGCCTTGCCATTCTCCCAGCGAGAAATCATGCTCTTACTGAATGCCAATTTAGAATCATGCTCGTTGATTGCTAACCAATCGTTGAGGTCATGCGCCAACTCGGCCAGTGATAGGTTCAGTAGCAACCGCTTTTCGTGTAGCTGTTCACCAAATGATGCTTCCATTGATTACACCTCCTTGTCTTCAGCTTCCACTGCCTCCACACGTGCTTCGTACAGCTTCAAAAACAGGTCACGAAATTCTCTGTACGCTTGTCGTATGCCGACCTGGTCGACCGGTTCGATGCGCTGGTTAAGTGACTCTCCATACAGTGCCAGTGACAGCTTGCGTAGACTGTCATGTATTTGCATGATATATGGACCTGTGCTCTCAACTACTGGACGGTCGGCAAAGTCGGTTGTGTTGTACTGATGCCGGCTGAATGTCTGGCCGCCGAGCCCGTTGCGATTTAAACGGGCTGTCATATCGTACCGACCATTAATGTCTCGTAGTTCTTCGGCTTGGATGGTTACGCCCTCGAACAATTTTCCTGCCGACCGTACGCCAGTATTTGGTGCCATCGCTTGTGCGACCGCCGATGCGATGACCTGCTGTAACTCGTCGCGAGTTATACTAATTTTTTCCTGCATTGTGTCTCGCCTTTCTTCTACTAGTCCTCCTTAATATCCAAAATGCTGTAGATCTTCTGGCGAACTGCGATGGCCTTAGGCGTTAGCGTCCCGTTGACTGCGCGGCTAACCTCGGCCTCACTCTCACCAATGTGTTTGCCTAATTCCTTCTGCGACCACCCACGTTCCTTACGCTTGCGGATAATCAACATCTGAATCTCAAGTGCTGCATCCTGTAGCTGTTGTTCTGGCATAAAAGCTGCCTCCTTTCTGTGCTGTATATTTGTTCTGTGCGATAATTACCTCCGAGAGGAGGTGATTAACATGGTGATGTCCGATAAAGAGCAACGTGCCCATGAAATTGCTTTGGCATACTTGAATGCCTATTTAGCTAGTCTTAGCGCAGAGGCTAAAAACAACGATTTTACTTCCGCTACCGGTAGTGAAGATGGAAAACCTCATGGAATCGATATCTACAAGGCAGTTTTCAGCTCGGCAATGCGGAGGCTTTAATTGGTGTTCGTATTGCCTAACCTAGAAAGGACGTTGTTGAAGTCGACAGGCTTATGATCTTTCTGTATAGCCCACAGCGCCTTTGCTAAACTCTCCAAAGAGCTTTTAGCACTTTCCATATCAATCAGTGCTTTTGTCTCGTAATGCTCCTGGCTACTTCCGATAGCTTGGAGTATTTTTTTTACATCTTTAGCGGATCCTTTAATAATCAGTTCCATGTGTTTCACCTCCTTTCATGATTTCTTATCAAGTAGTTGCAAAAAAGTATAGAATGTCGTACTATTTGGGCATAGCAAATAGCCTAACTTCGTCAATCCTTTAGTGGTCATTCCCGCCAAAGTCCGAACCGCTAAAGGCTTGTTAAGCTGTCGCTAATTACTTGATGAACCAAGAATAATAGTATTCCATACTTTTGTCAACTGATTATTTTAGTATTTTATACTTTTTCTTTGTTTATCGGACCGGAGATGTTGATATGACTGTGGTTGAACGAATTAAAGAATCTGCAAAAAAACGTGGATACAACTTAAAAACAACGGCTTTAAAGGCCGGACTTAGTGAAAACGCAATTTATAGCTGGAAAAGATATGCGCCTTCGTCCGATAAACTAAAAGCTGTTGCCGACGTTCTCGGTGTAACCGTTGACTATCTGCTAAGCGATACAAAAAATCAGTCAGTGCCGAAATCAAAGCAAGTCGACATTGACGACGATGATGTCATCATGACTTTTGAAGGCCGGCCTATCCCGCCTGAAGATGTGGAACTAATGCGTCGGTTGCTTAGGGGGTCACGCGATGGAAAATGATGACTACCTAACCCGGATAATAAATTATGGGCTTGACCACGGCGTTGGTGTGCAGACCACGAGTGAGCTTAGTCCATATACCCCCTGTGGAAGTAACCCAGCCACTCACATGATTGTGATCAATCATAACTGGCACATTCACAGGCAAATTCCATACCAAGCCGCACACGAAATAGCCCACGTCCTACACGAGGACCCGGGTGTTGTGTACTTCCACATACCAACGGCAAAACGCGGCATCGAGGCAGAGGCCAATCGAAGTGCAATCGATATACTGGCGCCAATGTACTTTGATGAGGTCGAGCCAGAGGATGCCAACATCGACGAGTTTCTGGATGCCTTTGCGATTCCTTCATATATGTACGATGTGACCTATAACGCAGTCCGAAAATTTTACGAAAATTGCTAGTACCAATACGTCCACACCCGAAGACGTTAAAAGCTGGAAAAATTAGGAGGCAATGAAATGAAATTCTGTCCTGAATGTGGTCATGAATTGGAAACACCAAATCCGAAGTTCTGCCCTAATTGCGGAACGTCAGTGACCAACAGCGCGACTACGAACGCTGACCAACCTATCGCCGCTAGTCAAGGCTACAATGCAGAAACTCCGGTACCACCAGCTATGGGGAACAGTATGTATCGTGACCTCAAAGAAGGACGCATCAAGGAGTACAAGAAGGCAATTGGGCTTCCAACGACTATTGACAACGTGATTTACGGGCAAATACAGCATTTAGCATCCGCTCTGGTCGGGCCGATCGCTACCATAGCAACCAACAAAAATGTGCTAGTCGATTTCGAGGACGACGGCGTATTCATTTTTGGGCTCAATGTGGCTTGCAATTTTAATGGCAAAAATGTTTGGGCCCCTGGAGCAAAAATCGAAATGTCTAGTGGTATGCTGAATGATTCTCTGGTTGTGGAAGCTAACGGCGAGCGTATAAAGTACACCGTTAGTAAACGGCTCCTTGGCATTCCTTGGCAAAAAGAAAACGCAAAGGCTGCGCTTGCAAAATTTAGTTAAGCACAAAAAATAGCCCATCCCCCGCCTGGACAGCTTTGGGATGGACTAAGAAAATTAGAGGACAGAAAACGATGGAAACGGACATAGATAAAATTCAGTACACAACCCCTGACAGCAAGAAGGAAAACAGAGGGCTTCCTAACGTTGGCAAAAAGGTTCCAGAACCAAAAAAAGCTACGCCTTCTCAGGATCCCAAAAAGTGATGTAATACTTTAGTCCAGTCTGAGTGTCCAAGTAAACACTTTGATGAATTGAATCTGCTTCTGCTTCCTCAATCGTGTTTAGTGCCCTGTAGCCACTCGGTAAGGTTGACAAAACAACATCGTTTGGTACGCCAGCAAGTGCATTGTAATTATTTAGCAGTCCCGACGCAACGTGTGCACCGTCGATTGTGAAGATGTCGACCTGTGTATAGCCGCCAGAATCGTACTGGGAAAATGCTCTTTCACGAGCCGTTAAATCGTGCCTATCACCGGTATCACGATGCGCAATCCAAATGGATACAAAAATATTCGCAACAATCGCCGATATGATCATTGATAAAATCTGAATTGACACTATGCCCCACTTGGCAAACGATGATGGCACAAACGAAACTGCTAAGGTCATAACTAAAAAGTAGTACAGGCCGAACAACACACGAACTGAATTAGTGTGTTCCTTTGGCATCATGCTTGAATATTTACCCGAATTTTGCAGATGGTTCAGATTCCAGTATCCTAAAGCTCCAGAAGCAACTATTGCCTGTAACAGTACATTCATTTAGTTAACCTCATATCATTTAACGTGAAATACTTTCACTTAATTATAGCATAAAAAAGCTCATCCCCCTACCGACCAAAGTAATCAGGGATGAGCTAATACGCACGCAAACGCTGTTTGTGTACTCCAATATACTACCATAGGAGGTATAATCATGCCAAAACGCACAAACACACACATATACAAATACGCTACCAAAACCGGCAAGCAATTTTATGGCTTTAAAATTTATCTCGGCATCAATCCACTGACCGGTAAAAAGGTAGAGCGTACGCGTGGACGCTTTGACAGTTACGCCGCCGCTGACCGTGAGTATAAAGCCATGGCCGCGGCCGGCATACAGACGGAGTATGACGATAACATGACTGTCGAAGATTTATACGCAAAGTGGTTTGAGGTGCACAAGCAGTCGGTCAAGCCTATCACCCAGTACACCATCAAGAGCCTGTGGAAGAATCATATCAAGCCACAAATTGGCAATTATCGCGTAAACAAGGCTACTCCTCAGGTTATGCAAGATTACGCTAACAAACTACCGGAGCACCTGGTTAACTACAAGCTGACTCTGTCGTACGTAAAAGCAATGTTTAGGTACGCTGTCAGCAAAGGCTTTATTGACAGCAGTCCGATGGATCATGTCGATACTCCGGTATCAAAAATTCCGAACAAACATACCGGGCCAAAATTCTACGAGCATGACCAGCTAACCGAATTCTTACAAGCGGCCAAGAAAGCTGGTATATGGCCGGAGATGTTTTTTACTCTCGTGGCGATGTCGGGCATGCGTCGCGGTGAGGCTTTGGCACTGCGCTGGGACGACCTCGACACCGCCGCGATGACTATCAGTGTGACTAAGACCGTGACTACTGACGAAAATGGCAAGCAAACACTTGGGCCCACAAAAAATAGCGTTCGGCGGGTTATCCCACTAAACGCTAAGCTACTGCCGTTGCTTCGACGATACCGGCTACAATCTGTTCCTGGCAAATACATTTTTAGAACTGTTGCCAAGGACAAGCCACTGACTCGCCAGTACATTGACTGGCAACTCCGCAACGTGTACGCCACCCTGGATCCCGATAGTAAGCTGCCACGCATAACTACACATGGCCTGCGCCACACCTTCGCGTCGCTTGTTTTCGAAAGTAACCCCGAGGTCACCCCGAAAGACATGCAGAACTTGCTAGGTGATGAGACTATGCGTGTAGTCATGGAAATCTACGTTCACGCCACCAAAGAAGGACGTGATCGTACTCGACAAGCAGTAAACAGTCTGAATATTCTGTGACCAAAAACTCACCGAAAATCTACCGAATAAAATGCAACAACGCGAAACGCCGTGAACCAAAGAACACTGATATATCAACGTTTTGCAACGCCCCGAAACGGCGCGAAACACGAATAATTGAC